>NZ_JBFUIB010000021.1:0-35517 GCF_056402095.1 Peribacillus sp. P4_C12 | reverse complement strand
GGATAAGCGGAACACCGTTAAGCCCTCCGACCGACAGGGTGACCGCAATTAAACAAGCCATAAATAATGTATGATGGCCAGTTAAAAATATATATTTAAATGGCGTGAAACGAGCTAGTAAAACATTGACAACCATACCAAATACCATAATAAGTGCAGTCGAAGTACCAAAATCACTTTGTGCTGCTGCGACAATGGCCTCGTTATTTGGTATGACGCCTTGAACATTGAACGCATGATCGAACATTTGACTAAAAATATCAAGGGCGCCAACAAGTACTGTCGCTCCCGCTCCAATGATAATGAAGCCCATAACTGTTTTTAGCGTTCCAGATACAACATCAGCACTGGACTTTCGCTGTAACAGCAAGCCAATGAGAGCAAACAGCCCTACTAGTATGGAAGGTGTACCTAAGATGTCATTCATGATAAGTTCCAGCATTGCCTCTCCCCCTCTTCATTCTGTTTTTTATTATAAATGTGACGCTAATTTCGATGTAATTTCAGGAATGCTCATCATGTTTTCCAGGGTAACAATTGTACGGGTCCCATCATCAAGTTGACCTACAATATCCGCTGCTCCAAGGAAAATATCCGCCTGTACCGTTTTTGCAGATGTAAGATCTGTATGATCTACCTCCGCCGTTTTTCCCATTTCCGTTAATGCCTTTTTCACATTCATCTCCATAATGAAACTGCTGCCTAATCCGTTCCCGCACACTACCATGATTTTCTTCATATCAATCTCTCCTTTTTTTATCCTAAGTGCGACTCTAATTTAGATTTGATTTCAGGAATGCTCATCATATTTTCAAGCGTAACGATTTTTCGGGTTCCATCATCTAGCTGGTCTACAATATCCGCTGCTCCAAGGAAAATATCCGCTTGCACTGTTTTTGCAGATGTAAGGTCTGTATGATCTACCTCAGCTGTTTTTCCCATTTCCGTTAATGCTTTTTTCACATTCATTTCCATTATGAAACTGCTGCCTAATCCGTTTCCGCACACTACCATGATTTTCATTCCGCTTCCTCCTTTGAATATTTATGAACATACTCCATAAGTACAGATTTATCTGCAGTCTGTAAAATCTCCTCAATATTAGCTGGTTCATTCAATAATTGAGTGAGCTGAATTAATGCCCGCAAATGCGAATCGTTATCTACAGCTGCCAAAACAATAATCAGCCGGACCGGTTTATTTGGTGCGAAGTCCACAGATTCGTCCAATTTCAACAGACTCATGGATAAAGAGCGAACTCCCTGCTCCGGACGCGCATGAGGTATGGCCACTCCAGGCGTGATGACCACATATGGGCCATTCATTTCTATAGCCTCAATCATGGCTTCCACATATCGCTCTTCGACAGTTCCTAAATCCACGAGAGGCTTGGCCGCGACTTGAATGGCTTCTTTCCAATCTGAAACATGCGACTTTAATTGAATCGTTTGTATGTTGAGTAATTCTTCTAACACAGGTTTCTCTGCCTCCTTTAAAGAAAATTGGGTTACTTTTGGTGTGTGATTATACACATTTGATTGAAGTGCCTTTTCAAGCTGATCCGGTTCATGAATGGTTGCATACTTGGAAATGACTTTTAATAATGCTGCAACATCTACATTGTCCGTCGTATACCCATACAATTCCTGCATGACTTGCTGACGCAGCTTATGTTTGTCCTGCATTTCTAATATAGGCGGTACAACAAATAAAGTTGCTTTTGTTCTCATATGCACCGTTGAAAAAACAAGATCGTACGACAGTCGATAATCAGCGGCATTTCGAACAGAAAGAACATCCAAAAATAAAATATCCGGAAACAATTCTCTCAATGTATAAATGAGAATATTGCTGATTCCTATACCATTCGGGCATACAACAATCGCTCTTTTTCGATCATCCAATGTTGTCCCTTGCTTGCGCAGCCATCCGCCAAAATAAATAGTAAAGTATGCTATTTCTTCTTCAGATACTGAACGGCCAATCTCTTTTTCTAATAACCATAGAGATTTTTTGGTCAGATGATGCAGTTCAGGATAGACCTTCTGCACCCGTTCTGTCATCAGATTCATTTGTGGGAGCCCATATTTTAGACGATGATAAGCCGGTTTAAAATGAACGTACAATTGTTGGCATAGCTGTTCTTTATCATGTAAATGAACAAAAGCCAATCTCTCAAACTCTTCCACAATCTCCTGCAAAAGATGTTGAATGACTTCATCATCCTTAAGAGGGGAAATATCCTTCGTTCTATTCATACTTAGTAAATGTAAGGTTGCGTATAAATTTTCCGTTTCGCTCCATACTGATTGAAAAGCATCGGTTTTGGTCATTTCCTCAACCATTTTATATTCTTCAGTTGTAACAAAAGGCGCCCAGCTCTGATCAGATTGTAATTCTTCTCCTTTTCCAATGAGCTGATCTGTACATAAAAACAAATATGTCAGTTCATGAAGCCGCTCATCCGTAAAGGTAATGCCCAATTTACGCTCGATTCTTTCAAGCTGTAACCGGATTGAGCTTATTTGTTTTTCTTGATTTCCCCATATGCACTCCAAGATCAATTCACTATTTGGGCTGTTCAGTACATCATGTACGAGATGTTCGATGATATATCTCTTTAATCGACTTTCCCCCTTCATCACGTAACCATCTTGTTTGGAATACTGGATCTTAAGCTCTATGTTCCTGTTTTTCTCCTTAAGCTGCTTTAAATCTTTCAACACAGTATTTCGAGAAAGCCCTGTGATCGATTGGAAATGATAGACGGATAATTCTTCCTGGCTTAGTAAAATCATGAGGTAAAAAACTTTTTCTCTATCTGTCTCTGAAAATATATAATTGCGTTTTGTCAGTTTTACGTTCAATTCTTCATCTCTGATGTTTCCAGAAAAGGAATAGCCTGTTTCACGATTATATTGAATGGGCTGATATCCTTGAAATTGGAGCCAGTCATTCGCTTTATTCAGGCCATATTGTATTTGCCTTCTTGTCAGACCGGTTTGTGCTTCAATTTCTTTCATTTTTGAAATGGGCGAATGCTGTAATAGTTTTAGTAAATTGGCGCTTCTTTCATCTAAAAACATTCTCTTATCCCTCTCCCTGCTTCTACGATATCTTACTTCTTATTGAAAATGAATCGTTTCTAAGTCCGATTGTTGTCACATGGACTGCACAACAATATACTCTATAAACATTTGTGCACATTACGGCATTCACTTGTTTAAGATTTTTTCGTTCATGTACGTATGTAGGTTTAATAAATAAGACGTATATTTTTTACTTCCCTTCACTAGACTACTATAGGATTATTCTATGGAATTCATTTAGCCTGTTACCATTACTTTTTATAATGATGTTTTTCCAGAAGATATAAACGGGTTCTTTGTTTAACTGGACCTTATAAATAAAAGAATTACATGTAAGCTTGAAGATCATACATTTCTTAATATTAAATTTACCAAGCATACCACGATATGCGTAAATATTTGAATCCAAATTGACAATATGTATACGATTGTATACGATAATAAACATAACGATATGTATACAATCGTATACACAGAAAGAGGTTTTAACATGAGAAATGAAAAATTCAAGGATTCTAAGAAAGATGGACATCACAGAGAGCATTACAAAGGAAAAGACCATGGTTCACACCATCGTGGTCCAAAAACGTTTCGCCGTGGAAGGGCAATTGCTTTTTTAGAAATGATGAATCTTAAACGTTCGACCATCAAGGAGCAATTAGATAAACCAGAGTTTCAATCCATAAACCAAATCTTAGTCGGTGAATTGAAAGCCATTGATATGTTAATCAACGAATTTATTCAATTATTTGAAATACAAGAAAGTGAGGCAGCCTATAAGAAAAGTGAAGAAAAGGAAACTTCCAATAATGATGAGAAAGGAATTGAAATGAATGAAACAAATTAACAGTTATATCGATTCATTGTTTTATACCCAAGATGCTCTTTTGGAAGAAGTCATTACGACCATACAAGAAAATGGAATGCCGTCCATATCGGTATCTCCCTCATCTGGAAAACTTCTTACCATGCTTATATCCATTTCAGGAGCTAAAAATGTTTTGGAAATAGGAGCTCTTGGGGGCTATAGCGGAATTTGCCTTGCCAGGGGATTCGGCAGCGAAGGAAAATTAACCTCCCTTGAATTAAAGGAGTCATACGCAAAGTTAGCTTATGCCAATCTATCCAAAGCTGGCTTTGGCGATCAAGTATCATATATGACYGGAGCAGCTTTGCAAAGCCTTGAAAAACTCGTTGGTGATAACAAGCGATTTGATTTTTTCTTTATAGATGCTGACAAGGACAATTATGAAAATTACCTGCAATATTGCATTAGACTGGCGGAGCCGGGTGCTTTAATCGTCATGGATAACGTACTTGCGGGAGGCAGTGTGGCGGATCAGGATGCTGAACCTAAACATTATACTGCATTTATGAAGACATTCAATGAAACTGTGGCCAATCATCCTCAATTAGAATCCCTGCTGATTCCAATCGGTGATGGGCTGACCATTTCAAAAGTAATCGATCAAACTCACGAGTAAATTGCTCAAACTCACGAGTAAAACAGCTCAAACTCACGAGTAAACAGCTCAAACTCACGAGTAAACAGCCAAACTCACGAGTAAATTGCTCAAACTCACGAGTAAATTGCTCAAACTCTCGAGTAAAACAGCCAAATTCACGAGTAAAACAGCCAAATTCACGAGTAAARCAGCCAAATTCACGAGTAAACAGCTCAAACTCACGAGTAAAACAGCCAAACTCACGAGTAAATTGCTCAAACTCACGAGTTAACAGCCAAACTCACGAGTAAATTGCTCAAACTCACGAGTAAATTGCTCAAACTCACGAGTAAATTGCTCAAACTCACGAGTAAACAGCTCCAAACTCACGAGTAAAACAGCCAAACTCACGAGTAAATTGCTCAAACTCTTGAATTTATCGCCCAAACTCAGAATTTATCGCTCTAACTCGAGTTTATCGCACTAACTCTCGAGGATATCGATCAATCTCTCGAGGATATCGATCAATCTCTCGTGGTCATGAAAAAAAATAAAATGAATTTCTATAATCTTGAATGAAAATGATAATTATTATCAATAATATAAATAAAGAAAGGTAACCAGTATGATGGTTACCCCCGATGATTTAAATTTCTGGATCAAATGTTTTGCAATCAGTTTCTTCGCTATTAGATGCTTGTTTCCCTTTATTACTAACTACATAAATAGCATCTGCACTACATTTGTTTCCAGAATCCCAAAATTTACAATTATTCACTTCACATAGAACATCTTTTGCCATAGTATCACACCTCCTCATCTGCTATCATTAACAAAGTTGGGGTTATTGATACTTCCTTTTTCAGGCTCAAGTTCCTTCACTTTAAAATAAATGTCATGAATCGGGAAATAAAAGCTTTTTAACCAACAAAGGACTTTTTTCTCGTTAAACTGTTTAGATATTAAGACATTAGGTCGTTTTTTTATCTGTTCACTATATTCTTTTGAAGTTGATTGGATATAAATGAATCTGCCCGGATTCTTTAACATTATGCTGACTTTTCCAAAAGTTCGGCTTGTGGGATCTTCCAAAGCTCCCGCCATTTTTTCAAGGCTGAAATAAGAATGACTAATCCTAGGCAT
Source organism: Peribacillus sp. P4_C12 (assembly GCF_056402095.1). Taxonomy (NCBI): domain Bacteria; kingdom Bacillati; phylum Bacillota; class Bacilli; order Caryophanales; family Bacillaceae; genus Peribacillus; species Peribacillus sp. P4_C12. The sequence goes on along the minus strand of NZ_JBFUIB010000021.1, from coordinate 29,840 downwards.
AACATGGTGATAGATAATACACCATTTAAGTATACGTTTCTTACCATCCAGTACCCCGCTACATTAACCGTTACATATAAGTAGGCAAGAGGTACGAGGCATGTCCATATATACCAACGTTTGTCTGCAATTTTTAAGACGACAGTCGCTCCGATGATGAGTCCAATCGAGGCCATAAGCTGATTTGATACACCAAAGAGTGCCCAAATTGAACCAATGTCTCCAGAGTAGAGAAGATAGCCCCAAATAAAGCAGGCTAACGCACTGGCGAAGATGTTACCCGGTAACCAGTCGACTCTAAAAAAAGAGCTGCCCCCAGACCTCCATATTGGCTCAGGAATGGTTCCAAGCTTTTGCTTAAATCTGTTTAACCGTACATTCATGATGAGCTTCAATTGTTTGTAAGAAGCTTTGCATGGAGTTTGTCAAATAAGCATCTTTACGGTGAATGAAGACAGTCGAAATATTGCCGTACTCTTCTGGAATTGCATGAACATGCACATTTTCATTGGCTGCAAGGTGATTTACCGCTGATTGTGGTACGAGGGTTATGCCAAGGCCGAGTGTTACGCTGGTTAAGATGGTCTCTAATACATTGAACTCCATAATCCTTTTAGGCATCACTTCTTCTTCTTTCAACCATTGTTCTAGTTTAAAGCGATATCCACACCCCTGACTGAATACTAAAATTGGTTCTGTTAAAAATTCTTCAAGGTTTAATGTTTCATTTCTTGTAACTAAAACAAGTTTTTCTGTACACACATCGTACGGCTGAATGAGTGGATGTTTAATCGGCCCTGTAACAAAAGCGCCATCTAGCCTATGTTCAATTACATCTTTAATTAAATCCTCTGTTAACCCAGCCTTTATGGATAAATCGACATTTGGATACTGTTTATGATAAGAGGCTAGAATCTTAGGAAGACCGCTGACCGTTTCAACTGTACCGATGTTCAATATCCCTGTAGGTGTTTCACTATCCAGGAATACTTGCTTGAGTTCTTCCATATCAAGCAAAATTTTATTTACATACTCTAGCATTTTTCGGGCCTCTGCAGTTAAAGACATACCACGTTTATGCCTATTGAATAAAGGCGTCCGTAACTCATGCTCCAGATGCTTAATCCTCGCCGTTACATTGGATTGGACGTAATTCAACTCAACAGCTGCCTTACTTATGCTTCCATATTTAGCGACGCACTGGAATATTTGCAAATCCCGCATTTCCATATAAGTGACCCCCTTTCTAAAATATCATTAATAATGATGGTTATATTCATTTTAAGTCATTTTACATGATAATGACTTTATCATAAGGTGTGTATAGGAATTTAATCAATCATTATTTTTTTTGAGGGGAAGCTTTTAATGAAGAAAAATCAAGTTTTAATCGGTGCACTTTTATGTTTGACAGCCAGTATTTCTTGGGGAGCCATGTTTCCAGTTGCAGAAAGGGCACTAAGGTATATTGATCCTATTTATTTCTCTTTTCTACGATATTTAGCTGTTAGCATAATTTTAGGGATATTGCTTTTAATTAAAGAGGGAAAGAAGTCTTTTTGCTTGGAAGGGAAAGGAAAGAATTTATTGTTTTTTGGAACGATGGCGTTTACAGTATATAATTTTCTCATTTTCTCAGGTCAAGACTTACTGGGCCATAACGGGGTAATTGTTGCTTCCATCATGGAATCATTAATGCCTATGATTTCAATTATGATAATGTGGGTTTTCAAAAATGCAAGACCCATGAAATATACCATCGCCAGTATGCTCCTTGCCTTAATAGGGGCCATTCTTGTTATCACCAATGGAAACTTATCATTCCTATTTTTATTGAAAGACAGCATCATTCCTATCCTTTTCATTCTTATTGGGGTTATAGGATGGGTTATATATACGATAGGCGGCAACCAGTTTAGTGGATGGTCAACACTCCGCTATTCAACTTTAACGTGCATTTTAGGAACATCTGTATCAGGAATCATAACATTCTTTGCAACTGTCCTGGGCCTGTCCGTCCCTACAGCAGAGGTTATCCAATCCATTTATGGCGAGATGATTTTTATGATTATTTTCCCCGGTGCCATAGCACTATTAAGCTGGAATTTAGGTATTAAACTTTTAACTCCCATTAATGGAATTCTATTTATCAATGTAGTTCCGATAACCACGTTAGTCATTGTTTTTATCCAAGGGGGATCACTTTCATCATTCGAATTACTGGGAACTTTTTTAGTGATATATGCATTGATTCAAAACAATTATTATCAAAGAAAAAACTTGCCTTCCCAAGTTGAAGAATTGAATCCAAGGAAAGTAAAAAGAATCGCTTAATTATAAAGGTACAAAACATCAATTGGGAGGACAACAATGGATTACTTAACGCTTATGATAATCTTTGGATTAGCTGTACTATGGGAATTGGCAACGATTAATAAGAATGTGAAAAAAATGAATAAGCAAAATGCAGAATTAATTAATCTATATAATGATAGAAGTAAAAGAAATCAGTAATAATCAAAAATAGACTTTTGGTAGTGCCTGTAAGCAAAAGCAACGAATAATATGCAAAAAAGCCTATCATTTAGAGAGGCTTTTTTGCACTTTGGTTTGATATAAAATGGTTTATTTACTGTCTCATGACCGTACTATTCACCAAGTTTCTTCCGTATATCCGCTGCTACATTCTTCAACGCCTTTTTGGATCCTCTTTCAAGGTCCCGCTTCAATTTCCTTTCTTTGTAACTGACAAATAAAGAATTCAGGTCATAGCCTTCAGGATATAAATCGATGGCTTTTATTTCAAGCTCCATTCTATTAACGTGAACCTCTATGAATGTATCTTCGAAAAGCACAACTACATTATTGTAAGAATCCATTTTTTTATATACAATGCCATAACCATTCAGTTCAGTTAACTTTACCTTGTCTCCAACTTCAAATTCATACAATGCTTCCTTTGGAACCGCCGCTACTTTCGGTTTTTTGATTTTACCTTCTTGGATACGGTTCAAGTCATAGTCTTTATTCTCGATATAAAGCTTTGCCTTTTGCAAAACCTTTTCGCGCACATCCATTTTTTTCGCTATCCAGAGTGCGTTACTTTCCCCTGACTTACCAATCACTATCTTATACAGTGGCTCTAGTGTTTCACTATTGAACTGCATGGCCGCATTCATAAAATCACTGTGTATTTCCGAATAGCGTTTGATTTCACCATAATGGGTTGTTGCAACTGTTATGCAGCCCATTTGATAAAATTCCTCGAGTATTGCAATAGCTAGAGCTGCGCCTTCATTCGGTTCCGTCCCGCTCCCTATTTCATCGAATAAAAGCAATGAATTATTGGTTGATGCACTCATGATATCTGAGATGTTTTTCATATGTGATGAAAAAGTACTGAGTGCATTTTCAATACTTTGATTATCGCCAATATCGACAAATACTTGATCAAAGACTGCAAGTTCCGTCCCCACGTTTCCTGCAACATGAAACCCTGACATAACAGCCAATGTAAGGATACCGATTGTTTTCAGGACCACTGTTTTACCGCCGGCATTAGGACCTGTAATAATCAAGCTGCGATAGTCCTTACCTATCTCAAAATCCAAAGGTACGCTATTTTGGGGCAAAAGAGGATGTTTACAACTTTTCAACTGAATATAACCATGATTATTGATTTTCGGTTCAATGGCATCCATGCTTTTACTGAACTTTGCTTTTGCGAAAATCATGTCGTATTGACTGATTAGTTCTATATTTATTTTTATTGGTTTCAGTTCCTCGTAAATCGTACCGGATAGAGTTGCTAAAAGTTGATACACTTCCATCGATTCTTCAGCTTTTAGACTCGCTAATTCTACATTTAATTTGGTCACAGATGCTGGTTCAATGAACACTGTTGCCCCTTTAGATGATACTTCCACGATTGTTCCAGCCACCTGATTTTTATAAGAAGCTTTAATGGGGATCGTAAAGCGATCATCTTTTTTACTGATAAAAAACTCCTGAATGAACTCTTTGTTGGCTCCACTCTTTAAGAATTTATTTAAGCGTTCCTCTATTTTAGATTCTGTCTTAACTATTTGGTTTCGAATTCGCTTCAAATCCTTACTCGCTTCGGAAACAACCATATTTCCTTTTATAACGAATTGAATATCTTCTTCAATACTCCTGAATTCAGTCATGGAGTGAGCATAGGCATGCAATGTGGGTGCGAAGAATTCTTTATCGTTCATAAATTTCTTAATATTCCTGCAGCCTCTTAAGAAATCTGCTATTGCAACTAACTTTGATGGTTCTAAAATCATTCCTTTTTCTAGCTTTTCAATTTGGTATCCAACATTAGATATTCCTTTTAAGGGAATATGGTTTTCAGCATTCAGTAAATTCCTCGCCTCAGTCGTCTCGTTTAAACGAATTTTAACCACATTCAACTGAGTACTTGGCTGAAGCCGATCCAACAACGCTTTTCCTAAACCACTTACGCAATGGTTTTTCACCATTTCTTTCAATTCTATATATTGTAATTTTTCATATGTCATCTTATTCATTATGATTGCCTCCTTGAATGAGTGAGAGATTAAAAATCCTCGATTCCAAAAAAATGCCCGCAAAAGTCCTCCTACCTTTACAAATGAACAGGCTGCATTGACAGCCATTCATTTGAGTAGAAAGCTCCTGCGGGCATCGGCCTTATAGATAATAAGGACCTTTATCGATAACAAAATCGGCAGATCAAATAGACCTACTTACAACGAAAAAGCATGGCAGGACAAATCCCACCATGCTTTTCGTCGTAACACCTTTATGTTACACGATTATGGAAAAGGAAGCAGTCTTAAGGTAGGTATTTACAGTGCATATTTACACTGTAAAAAAAGGCACACTTAATGCACTGATAAACCAGTGATTAAAAAACCTTATTCAACTAAATTAGTTGATACCTACTCCCGACATAAAACACCACACCTTTTCTTAGATTGGAAAAATTATACCATATAAGTAAAAAAGAGTCAATAAAATTCAATAACCATACAGAGAAAATATTTATTACCGTAAATTGACAGCTAGATAGGAAAGCCAAAAATTAAAAATACAATACTGGATTAAAAAGAGAAAAAACTGAGCCAATCCCACTTTACATGGTTTTTGGTATCAGTTTTTTCCCTGATTTAATGTAGAAATGATTTATATACTAAACTAATCCTCATCACTTACTATAAGAGGGACAATTTTCCCTTCATTTACGTTGATTAATCCATGGTCCGTTATTTTTAGAGCCGGGCTGACAGGAAGCGATAAAGTGCTCAATGACATAATTACATTGTAATGTTCATATCCTAACGACTTAAGTGCATTAGTTAGATGCTGAACCTGTTCCGATACAATGTCTAATGGCTCTTCCGAAAGAATTCCTCCTACCGGGAGAGGAATCATGGAAAGGACTTTACCATCTTCTACGCAACAGACTCCGCCTTGCTTCCTTATTACTTCGTTAGCGGCAATCAGCATATCCTGCTTATTGCGACCAATCACCAATAGATTATGGTTATCATGGGAATAGGTGGTGGCGACTGCTCCCCGCTTTAAAACATCCCCTGTGATTAACCCATGCGCACGATTACCGTTTTTTCCGTATCGTTCAAATGTTGCGATTAAACCGTAAGAGCTTTCTTCCCAGCATAACTTACCATCTCTTATATCAAGCATATCATGTGTCTCACTTGTAAAAGTTGAACCATTCTGCACGTTTATAATGCGGCATTTGCAACGGTCATGCTTGTGTGAAAGTGGGACATCAAAATCGTCTTCTGTAAGTGCCTCAAGCTTCACACTTTGATAAAACGCCTCAGGAAATTGTCTCTCCTTTACTACTTGCATATATGGCTGTGAAGATTCATAAACAAGCTCACCTTTTTTGTATACTTGTTCAATGTCAAAGTTTTCCAAGTTTGATACCAGCAGAAAGTCAGCCACTTTCCCTGGTGCAATGGTACCCCGGTCATACATTCTCATCCGCTGTGCAGGTGTGTAAGTGCACGCATAAATGGCTTTTTCCGGAGACAAGCCCATTTGAATCGCTTTCTTTAAAAGGACATTGAGATGTCCTCTTTTTTGAAGAGAGTCAGTCATAACATCATCGGTGACAAAGCAGAAATGTTCATCTACTTGTTTTTCCTTTAAGTAATCGATAACTTCTTTAGTCATTGATTTTTCTTGAATCTCAAGAAACATACCAGCAGCAATCCTAGCATCCATTCCTTCCACTGTTTGGTGGGTGTGATCTGAATTTACTCCGGCATATGCTATCTTTTGTAAGTCTAAATCGAGCAGTTTCGGAACATGCCCCTCTATTATTAAATCGGGATAACGAGAACGGATATGAGACAAAATCTGATTCGTTTTACAATCCGGGTCGGAAATAATCTCATAGTAGTTCATGATTTCACCCAGACATTTAATGTCTTCTGTTTGGATCAATTCATCTATGTCGCTAATTTCAATAGAACCGCCTGTTGTTTCCATCGACGTCGCAGGAACAGAACTCGGGATTGCATAAAACATATCTGCTACGCACTCTTTACTCGCTTTAATCATTTCCTTAACACCTGAAATTCCGAATATATTGGCCATTTCATGTGGTTCCGGCACAATAGTTGTCACGCCATTTTTGATTACCCCATAGGAAAAAGTGGACGGCGTTACCATCGTACTTTCAATGTGTAAATGGATATCAATCAGACCTGGAACCATATACTTACCATGCCCATCAATAATCTGATCCGGCTGGAAGGTCTCTATTTCCCGATCTCCAATATAATAAAACTTCCCGTCTTTGATAGCTGCATTTCCTTTAATAAATCTTTTAAAATAGCTGTTAAAAACGTAGATATCTCTTACCAGCATATCTATTTGCATAACTTACCCTCCTAAGCTAATCAACAAGCACCATCTGGTTTCTCGGAATTTCAAGGACAATTTCCTGACCAGCACGATAAGATTCTGTCATTTCCTTGTTCACAGTGAAATCTCCTATTGGAGTTTCAACAACATATTGAAAGCTTCTTCCCAGATACGTGCTAACTTTAACTCGGCCAGATATACTATTTTCCGAAACAACTTCAGAGATATCTTTTGCCCGAATTAATAGATCGTCCGGTCTGATAGCTCCTATTTTTCCAGATAAATTGGTCATTTGTGCGTCCTTTTGTATCACAAAGACATAACCCGACTTACTAAGTTCAATTTTATCCTCGTGATCCACGCGCTTATCAAAATCAATGAAGTTTTTAAAACCGATAAAGTCAGCGACAAATTTGGTTTCAGGATATTTGTAGATAGACGCAGGATCGCTAAGCTGCTCAATGACACCTTTATTCATAATCGCTACCTGATCAGAGATGGAGAAACATTCTTCCTGATCATGCGAAACATACACCGTTGTAATCCCCAGCTCTTGTTGGATACGGCGAATCTCAACTCTCATATTCACCCTCAAATTTGCATCAAGATTACTCAAAGGCTCGTCAAATAATAGGATATCAGGTTCAATGACGAGTGCCCTTGCAATCGCAACTCGCTGCTTTTGTCCTCCAGAAAGCTCTTGTGGATATCTCTTTTCAAATCCTTTTAGATTAACAATTTCTAGCACATTCATAACACGCTTTTCAATTTCACTTTTAGAAATCTTTCTAAGCCGAAGACCGAATGCAATATTATCGAAAATGGACAAATGCGGAAATAATGCATAGTTTTGAAACACAAAGCCAAAGTTCCGCTTGTTAACAGGTACTTTCGTATAATCCTTATCTTTAAATAAAAACTTCCCTTCGTTTGCCTGTAAAAATCCAGCAATTAAACGCAAAGTTGTTGTTTTTCCACAGCCGCTAGGGCCCAGAAGAGAAACTAGCTTTCCTTTTTCAATCTCAAGATTGAAGTCTTTTAAAATATTTTGTTTATTATAAGCTACAGAAATATCTTGTAATGTAAATAAAGCCATCCATTATTACCTCCTTATCGTTTTGTGAAATAGGACAAGCCCATTAGCCGTTCAACTATAAACATGAAGAAAGCTGTAATGATCATGAGTAATACCGAAATAGCTGAAATGGTAGGATCAAAGTAGTTCTCTACATATGTCAGCATCTGAATCGGAAACGTGCTTACCCCAGGACCTGTCATATACACTGAAATGTCTACATTATTGAAGGATTCTAAAAAGGCAATCATGACAGCTGCTAAGATTCCTGATTTTATATTCGGGAGGACCACTGTAAAAAAGGTTCCCACCTTACTCGCTCCTAGACTCTCAGCCGCTTCTTCAATTGAAAAGTCAAAATTTGATAAGCTTGAAGAAATCACACGTATAATGAAAGGAAGCATTATGACTGTATGTCCTACAAACAGTGCCGCATAAATCGGTAGCTGATACGTCCCCACAATGTATCGTAAAAACGCAAAGCCCAACACAATTCCCGGAACTAATATAGGAGAGACAAAAAATGCATTTATGATTGTTTTCCCTTTAAAATCAAATCGGCTTAATGCATAGGCAGCTGGCACTCCTAGTAAAAGAGCCAAAAGATTGCCTGCAAGTGAAACTAGAATGGACGTTTTAAACGAAATTAAAAACATTTCCACATTAAAAATATTTTCATACCATCTTAAAGAAAATTCTTCTGGCGGGAATTTTAAAATATTGCCGCCTTCAAATGACGTAACGGATATGATAAGTAAAGGCCCTAGTAAAAAGAGAAACACCAGGAAGGTAAACAGGGCCAATCCTCGATTTTTTTCCTGCATACACCTCTACCCCTTTGGATTTAATTTTTTAGCCAAACCATTCATTATTGATATGATAAGAACCGTTACTGCGATCATTATCGTAGCGACAATTGATGCCACTTGCCATTCATTCAATGTAATGGCATTTTGATAGAGAAACGTCGAAATAACACGCTGTTTCCCACCAAGTAATGCTGGCGTTGTATACGCAGTAAAGCTCCCTACAAAAACAAGAATACTACCAATGACCAAACCTGGAACCGAAAGCGGAATAATCACTTTTGAAAATACCGCTAATCTTGAAGCACCTAAACTCTCCGCTGCTTTTAATAGATCCGTTTCGATATTCTCCATCACCCCTACCAGTGTTACAATAATCAATGGCAAAAATAAATGGACTAATCCGATAATAATAGCCGTTGGCGTGTACAAGATGTCGAGTGGTTTGTCGATCAAGCCCATACTCAGCAGCAATTTATTTATCACGCCGTTTTTACCGATAATCACCATCCAGCTAAATGATCGAACAACCGGACTTGTTAATAGTGGGAAAATTGTCAACAAAAGCATGATAGCTTTTGTTCTTTTTCCTAGCTTAGAAATATAATAGGCTGCTGGAAATCCTAACAGAATACAAATAATAGTCGTGAACAGACTCACTCTAAGTGTCGTGAGCAGAATTTCAATGAAGTATCGATCTTTGAAAAAATCGAGGTACCCTTGGATAGTAAAGCCACTTTCATTAAAAAATGTCGTTCCAATCGTTAAGAAGATTGGAACAATCATAAAAATCGTTAAAAAAAGAACACCTGGCAACAGCAACAGGTATAGATAACGTTTTTTCACCTCGTAACCCCCTGTTCATATTATTTATGAATTGATTATGCGAATAAACAGGTTGAAAAACGCCTCCGCATTGACGTCTAGACAAACATTTGCATTTGCTGGCTTCATCAGCCGGTTTTGAAAGTCGCAAACCATCTGCCCGTCACAAATCTCACTTTTTGTTTCAACATCCACATAGTATTCTTCACTAGTGACAAGATCTTTTTGCAAAGCAATACCTACAGCTAATGGATCATGCATTGCACACGCCCAAATATTATTACGTTCAAAATACCTTTTCCGATATTCAGACGTACTGTCTCTTATATAGTCAGCAAGTGTACTGTTTTGAATCAATTGTATATGCTCTTCTGTTAGAAGAACCTTTCTTGTGACATCAAGACCAACTTGTGTAATTGATTCGAACCCCGCTTGTAATACAATTTTGGCTGCTTCAGGGTCGACAAACGTGTTATACTCCGAGGTTGGTGTGACATTGCCCACCCCTTGTACAACTCCTCCCATAAAGATAACTTCTTTCACAAGCTTGGTAATTTGCGGACATTTTTTAACTGCCAGGGCCAAATTTGTAAGAGGTCCCGTCATGACAAGTGTTACTTCATTAGTGAAATTTAAAATGGAATTAATAATAAAGTCAGAAGCAAAGCCATCATCAGGCTGCTTGTTAACTTCAACATTCTTTAAGGCACCTCCAAGACCGTCTTCCCCATGAACTCGATGTTCAAAAAAGGAATTCCTGATAATTGGAGTATCTGCCCCCTTAATGACTGAAATTTCTTGTTCACCCAACAGATCTAGTATTTTGCATGTATTCCGTGTGGCAGTATCAAGTGATACATTCCCGTTTACTGTTGTAATGCCTAATATGTCAAATTGACGGCTTTTAACAGCAAGAATGATCCCGATTGCATCATCTATTCCTGTATCCACATCGAGAATCAATTTTTTTTTCATCGATCAAACCTCTTTTTCTTAGTGTGCAAGTTCACGATTCCAACGATCAATCCATTGTTTAGAGTTTTCATTAACAAACTTCATATCTAGTACAAATAATCTGTTAACAACATCTTCTCCATACGTTAAGCCTTTTGCTTCTGTTTTAGATAGCTTAACTTCTGTGTTAACTGGAGAGTCGATCTTCGCTTTCGCTGATTTTTCCTGAACTTCATTACTCAAGATGTAATTAATAAATTCTTCAGATAATTCTTTTTGATCGCTTCCTTTTACGATATTCATCGTATTCATGACTGCGTATCCGCCTTCTTTAGGGGAAACGAACTTAGCATTAGGAACGGCTTCCTGTAAATCGCCAAAGTACATTTCCATTATTGGACCTGCAGCAATTTCTCCTTGCGAGAACATGTTGACAAACTCAGATGTTTGTCCATATTCTTTAACAACATTTGGCAATACTTTTTTCATTTGACCAAAGGCTTTATCTTCATCAAACTCATTACTTCCACTGACTTTTGAAGCAGCATCTAAAAACATTGGTCCAGTTGTTGAAGTAATTGATGGAATTGTAATTTCACCTAAATCCTTACTCCAAAGATCTTTCCAAGAGGAAATTGGTTTACTCACTTCATCAGGGTTATACGCAATTCCAAATTGCGCAATTGTATAGGCTGGTCCATATTCATCGCCATTTGGGGCTTTTGCTTTGTCATAAATTTTATCAATATTCGAAATCTTGCTATGATCAATTTTTTCAAACAAACCATCATCGATTCCCTGTTGTGCATAGTAGTCGGATAGATAGATAACATCCACATCGGTGTTTGCTTGACGCACTTTGTTCAATCGATCTGCATTGTTTCCTGAATCTATTACAATTTCAACATTGTGTTCCTTTTCAAATGGTTCGTAAACTTCAGGTCGAAAGAAATCCTCAGCAAATCCCCAAGTTGAAATGACTAATTTTGTTGGCTTTTTCCCATCAGAAGTATTTTCATTTGAAGAGCATGCAGCTAAAACTAATGCAAAAACCGATAACATCATAAATGAGCTAATTATTTTTTTCATCAATTAAACCTCCGTTTTTTATATGTTTAAAGTTGCCTTTCTTACTAATATAAATGTAAAAAAAGACAATCTTAAATAGAATAAAAATTCTACCCAAGATTGTCTTTTCTTTGTAAACAAAGATAAAACCTATCATTTGGTTCTTTTGTGGCGTTCCCTCCAGATAAATCCGAAGTGGAAATCCATTTATATTATTATATTATTTTTCTTTCAATACTATATTGGTAAATGCCCGTTGCGTCGCTGAGTCATAATCTCTTAGAACGGCTTCAATATCCCAATCCGTTTGCGTTTCTAACTTTTGTCTTAATTTCTTTTTATAAAGCAGTGACATATGAAAATCAACCTCTTGCTTTAGGCTAGGAACTTCTCCCTCTAAAGCTTCAGAACGTGGGGCACGTCGATGTTTGGCCTGAAATGTAATCACATTCAGCTCAACAGTAACCTTTAGCAACGTCGTACCAAAGCCGAACAATTCCTTCGATACCTCATTATACATATGAGAAAGCAATTTCTTCGTTTCGTTAGAGTTTATCGGTAAGATGACTATCACCTGCCAAACCTGTTGTTTGTGGTAATTATATATACTTTTTGTGAATTACACAAGATAATATTCGGATTTTCAACAAAAAAAATGTTTTTTCTTCAGAAAAAGAACATTTACCAACCAATACCCGAATTATACTAAAAATCATTTGGGTATTTTTGTGATTTTATTTACAACTATATATCAGTATAATCACCCAAAATGTGGATTTCAACCTTAATCATAGCGAATCCCCCCTATAACGTCCATACAACTACAGCTTTAAAAATTGTAGAAAACAGGGCAATTGTAGTTGTTAGTGATATGTATCATAGGGCTGTAGGTTTTCAGTATGTTTTTGTTAGCTAAACCTGACAGAAGGTCACATTCGATACTATTCATAATACTGGAGTTAAACTAACATTAAATATATTTACGACGGATTTTAATGACTCCGTTCCTTCTAAATAAGCAAAAACAGCTTTAATTTTCAAAAAATGAATAATTTGTCATAAAAAAACTACACCTCCAATTGTTAGACGGTGTCTAACAATTGGGGTGCAGTTCCTTTTAAACTATATCCCTTATTACTGGCATAGAACGTTCTTGGAGGCTATCGGAAAGCAGACTATACGCAATTAATTTCTTCTTGTACTGTTTAACTACATCCACGTGGTCGTTGTAAATGTACACAAATAATCTAACATCCATTTTGCCTCTTTTAGTATCAATGACTAATGGAGTCCCACCGTTCTCTGGATGCAAAAATAATTGCTCGTTCCCTGGAAATATATGATTTTTTTTCAAAAATTTCGCTTTGTTAAAATAATTAATAACTTGAATCTTGTCTTCACCTTCCAAGCGTTTTCCGTCAATGGTTACGATGGCATTCGCGTCACTAAGTTCTGAATGCAGYTTAAATTTGCTGATAATCCAATTCACTGCATCGGTTGGAAGACAGGTAACTAATATTTTTAACAAGGCTAAGAGAATTGTTAAAATCAAAATAGGCAATGTCATATTTCATCATCTCCGCTACGTAATAAATTAATTGTTATATCCAAGAGGCGGACAGTTTTTCTTAGAAGTGACCGTTCTATTAACGTTTCACTTTTAGTGAAAAGTTGTACTTAAACTAGAGACCAGTAAGTTAAGTTCACAATTTCGTCACATTTGTGAACTAATTCACAAATAGTTAGTGTCATGTACTTCACTCGAACAAACATGACCTTTATACAATTAAGCCTATATTTCTCTCCTGTCTTTTCATCTCCATTCTGTCAATAATCAGCAACTAGCAAGTTGGTTATAAGTTGATAATTCTATCATAATAAAATTGGATGAAATTAAACCATCCACTTGGCTGGTATTTTGACCATCCACTTTATTTTTTTAGAAAAAATCCAAATTAGTTAACCTCTGCTTCATGCTATTAATCCAAATCTTAGCCATAAATGAACTATAAAAAACCTCAAGATTTGATTTTTTAGAAGTGCTTTATACATTTATAAAAATACTTATTTACGGTATACCTTAAACAATAATTCATGCTAATTTTATTATGAAGTAGAAGATGCCTACAGTTAATACTAGTGCAAGACCAATATAAATATAACTAAGATTCAACAAATTCCCTTTTGTAGCTGAAGAGTAATTACTATCACCCTTCCCCATTAATGAAATGGTACTAACTAAGGCAACTAAACTAATGGCTACTACTAATATTACACTAATCATCATCGTCATACGCCTCCAATATTATTAGTATTTATATCCTTTAACCATTTGACATTATTCCGATTCTCATTATTGATGTGTAATGTAAATATATCAGGTCTGCTGTAATGACCAACTGGATCAAAGTCAAATTGGCTGTATGCTATTTGTTTAAGGTTCAAATCACTAATTAGTATTGCTTCTTCACCATACACTGGTTCATAGACATATTCACCAAAAGGATTAATAATTGCGCTTCCTCCCCGGCACATTTCATTGGGGGAAGTCTCTAATTCATCATAGCAGGCCAAGTCCTTAGGATACATATCCTTTGTTACATATTGATTACATGACAAAACAAAGCACCTTCCTTCCATAGCAATATGACGAATAGTAGATTGCCAGGAGTCCCTTGAATCAGCTGTTGGAGCAATATAAAGTTGTATGCCCTGTGCATACATGGCGCTCCTTGCTAATGGCATATAATTTTCCCAACAAATAAGCGCCCCAATCTTTCCATATGGAGTATCAAAAACAGGTAAAGTGCTACCATCTCCTTCGCCCCATACAATTCTTTCTGAGGCCGTAGGTTTAAGTTTACGATGTTTTCCTAAAATCAATCCGTCCGGACCAATAAAAAGCACTGTGCAATAGAGAGTTCCACCGCTATTCTCAGAATCCCTTTCTATTACTCCAATAACAAGATAAATATTAGCTTTACGGGCAGCTGAACATAATAAATTCGTTTCTTCCCCTGGTACAAGTATAGAATTATCCCAATAACGATACCAATCCTCTCTTCCTGATTGAGAACGGCTGCCAATTTTTGTTCCGAATGAAAGCCCTCTTGGATACGCAGGGATGAACGCTTCCGGGAAAACGACTATATTAGCTCCTTTACTTGCAGCCTCGTGAATAAGATCAATGGCTTTTTTCACACTTGCCTTTTTATCCATTATGACGGAAGCAGCCTGGACAACAGCTACTCGGACATTCTCTTTGTTCTCCATCCCTGTACCTCCTCTACTAAAGTGCAACAATACCTTTGTTATATTTTCTTTAAAATTTGATCATTTATAAATAACATAAAACATTCAGTGTATATGAAATAATTTACAAGCTCTTAGCTTTTACGGTGTATATATTTTAGAATGAGCCCTACTTCTCTATAATAAAAGAACGACCGAATTTATGACCATCCAATCTTGTAATATTTCCACCCTCCACTTGTTGAACTCTTTTATTAATATACATAAAAAGGTAAAAGCACCTCTGAAGGAACGGCTAAGATACCACGGCTTGTGGCACCTCTAACCTAACTTACTTCTTTGAAAAGACAAAAAAAGAATCATGACTTTGTCATGATTCACTCGAGAGTATTTGAGCACACAGCTATAAGCTCCTTACAGCATCTGCAAATCTTTTGATCCCTTCTTGAATGGATTCCTCGTTTTCTCTCGCAAAGGTAAAGCGAATATATTCCTTGTTTGTTCCCAATGTTGAACCGGGAACGTAAATGACTCCTCTTTTGATAGACTCCTCTAGTAATTTTATTTCGTTTAATTGTACTTTCAACTTACACCACAAATGAATACCACCATTTGGCGAATAATACTCAACTTTGTTATTTAGAAATTGTTGAAGACTCGACACCATTGCATCCCTTCTTCTTTCTAGCTGCTCTCTTAAGTAGGTAATATGAGTAGGGAAATGCTCTGATTCAAGAAAATCGTTTGCTATCCATTGAGTGAATGAGCCATGGCCGAAGTCAACCTGTTGCTTAGCATCAGAGAGCCTCTCTATTACTGATTTCGGTCCTATAATCCAGCCAATTCTTAAACCAGAAGCAACAATTTTTGACAAAGAGCTTATATATAAAACATTTCCGTTGTTGTCCATCGATTTTAGAGTAGAGATTTCCTCCCCAGTAAAGGAAGTTAAACTATAAGGATCGTCTTCTATAACCGGTATGCCATATTCGGATGAAAGCTCTAGAATCCTTTTACGACGGTTGATATGAAGTACAGTTCCTGTTGGGTTTTGAAAAACAGGGTTCAAAAATATCATCCTGATTCGATGTTTTTTATGTAGTGCTAGTAAATCCTCTGGGTTGATGCCATCCTTATCAACTGGTAAAAGAAATGTTCTTAGTCCTGCGGATTGAAAAATGGGAAGGTTGTAACTGTATGATGGATCTTCCAACGCAACGGCATCGCCTGGTTTTAACAAGCATTGGACAACGAGATGTATGGCTTGTTGTGCACCAGAAGTAATTAGTATGGAAGATGGATGAGTATCAATTCTTCTATACTGTTTAACATGATTGGTTATTGTGTCCCTTAAAATCGCATTACCCTGGGGATGATCATAACCTAAACTACCAATAAAAGACCTATTCGAAATGATTTCACGTAAGGATTCGACTGGAAATAAGTCTTCTGATACCTCTCCACTAGCTAAGTTTATAAGGTTATGCCCTTCCGTTTCTTTACGTATTCTTTGGGTTACCGGCAAATTGGGTAAAAATGAACCAGCTTCGATATATCTATTCCAACTAGGTATACGTTTTCTGTTGATTCCCCATATATCCTTGCTGATCATCGTTCCGCTTCCTTTTTTTCGTTCAACCAGCCCATTTGCTTCCAATTCATCATAAGCTGCTACAACTGTACTTCTGTTAACCCCCAGTTCATGTGCCAAGAAGCGCTCAGAAGGTAATGGCTTATCTAGTAAAAATGTCCCATCAGCAATACCACTCTCAATATAACCAGCTATTTGTTTATATAAAGGCTCCTTGGATTTCCTATCCGTTCTCCATTCCATAAGCTACATCCTTTAACGTTGTTTGTTAAAAACTCAACAAATTATTTAAAATTATTAACTTTATATCCTTATTTATTCCCTTAAGTGGATAAACCTTTTTATGTCAGTATAATCCTCAATCAAGATTATTGCACGATCGGGATAGAGGTTCACAACATTTGGTGAGTTTCATCCATTTTCCCAAACTCATTGGATTTCCCTCCCAAAACAAAAAATGGCCTCTATCCCTTAAAAGGAATGGAGGCTTTAGCTTATTAAGAATGATACATTCTATTAACTACGCAAACTTCCTTTCAGCCATGGGCGCTGTCGATAGGGACCGATTGGAATTTGGATGAGGCTTGTTTTTCCGTGATTTTCCATCTTGTAAATGTCATCACACACGTTCACATCAAATCCGAGTAGGGGGTGACCATTCATCCCGAGTGCTGAAGCCGCTATAAGTAATCGTTGTACGAGTATACCTGCTTCCATTTGCTGGATTCGATATCCTCTATAACCTAGTTCCGGTTTGTAGTGATCCTTATTACCCGCTACATGAAGGCAGAGCGGTATTTGCTGCAAATTCACATTATCCAGCGACATTCCGTATTGCAACGGAATCCGATGATCTCCGGGCTGTATCTGACGTAACACATGATCCATGCTGTCATATTGATAAGCTCCATCAGGTATGTCTTCTACATTATATAAACAGCCATACAAGGAAACACGCGGATTTTGCTTTGTATCTGTTTCATCCAAATCATTTCGATAGGAAAAGGAAGCCGTCGCCTCCTGAAGAAGTGTGGCTAGTTGTGTTTGACTTACCTTTCCCAAAACGAAATCCATTTCCGGTGAAAATCGCTTTCGGCAAACCGAAGCCAAATCATACGACAATCGCTTCGTAGATGGCAGATCGATCTCGATTCCCTCACAATTCCTTCCTTTCATTGCTTTCATTGGTCGAAACGACTCTGTTGACTCCATCATGGATGCTGCATTCATTTTGGTTAACATCGGATACTCTTTAATCTTCAGTGACCGAACATAGTGATTACACTGAATCGTTGTCAATTCCCTGTATAATTCTTTTGAAGAGACAAACCCGCCTGTGTTGCCTACATTTGCAAACGAGTGAATCGGTTCCACAGATAAGGGAATCACCGCATACGTGCTCTCTTCTTCTTCGGATAACCCAAGCAAATGATTGATGGCACGATCTAAAAATTGGAAGTATACCATGGATGTAAAGCCAAACCGTTTTGCCACTTCTAGCAACTGTCCAATCAGCACTCCAGCATCCAATCCTTGCAGACGGTATGAAAAATTATTGTATTTATAGAAATTTTTCCAAAACATGGTCGATACAAAAACAGTGCCAAAACAGGATGAGATGTCACACCGATTCCCAAGAGCCTGTTCTAAATATTCATCAAAATTGCCTTCGCGCAACAACACCAATCGATGATGTGCCACATCATAATGGTACACACCTGCAGGCAACTTCTCCATCTTCAAATACACGTATAATTCGTTTGGATACAACGCTCCTCCTGAAGGAGCAAAACGCCGAAAGGATTGCATGAGATCCGCCTGATCTGCAGAACCCAAAGTCTGACTTACTTGTGTAAGTCCGAATACATACCAGAGAAAATGACCGATTCTATCGCAGTCAGGGTTCGAAGGCGTTGCCCCTTCTTCAAGCGTCAGCGGCACCTCCATGGATAAAGGAAACACTGGTCTATCACGGTAGAGCTTATACGTAAGCGGTGCATCATTCCAATCCACCACCCAATCTGGTGGACTTGCCTTCTCAACGTCAAAATGTAGATTGTGAAGAAATGTGTCTAGACTCATCCTCCTACCTCCTAGTCACCGCTTAGGGAAACGGGTGCGGATGTGGGTTGAGCTGTTCAGGTTTTAGCGGTTGTTTTGCATATCCGAGTTCCATTGGAACCTTCAATACCCTCTCCAGCCCAGTTGTACGGGTAAGATGATGTCCGAATGTCATCGGCAGCATTCCTGGAATCACCACCTTTACGCAATGTAATCCGTTTCGTTTGATTTCCGGAGTCGTCTGATCTACCACAATCACCTCAAGTTTCAATCGGCGAAATTCTTGAAGAATATCTTGCAAATCATCAGTCAAATCTGGATGATTCGCCTTTTGCTTGAATTCCTCATCAAATGTTCTCAATGGACGATTATCATCCAATAAGAACTGCAAGCGTTCTTCAGCTTGTAGCAAGCCATACAGCATTCCATGATCATCCATCTTCTGCACCAGCGAGGAATCATGCAGCATTTTTTCAATCTCCTCTTGGTCCTCCTCCATTTTCTCGTCAAGAGTCAGCATCATGCCAGCCAACTCGAAAACTGCGCTTTTCACCGCCCTTATCGGATCAAGATGAGCTCCGGCCGCACATATGATATTCAAGCCTTTTTGCTTCCTGTTTTTCGCCATCGCCCATACGCTTGGAATGCCGTGTTCCATTGTCGAATTATACAAATAAATATCATATCCCGCCGCAGCCCTTGCCCGGTCAATCATCAACTCCAGTTCTTTGTCATTTGCAGAATAAGGGTCAAGACGTGGGAGAGACAACTGCGCGTACCAAGTCAACAGAAACGAATCACGCTCCACCACTTCCATAATGCCGTAGAAAATAGCCTCCTCCAAACTTCCACCTAAAGCGCAGCCATTGGAGGTTTCATAAACAAATCCTTCCCCGCAGCCTAAGCTGTAATAAGAAAGTAACTCCGGAACAAGGATCGGACGCTCCTGCAGAAATGAATGGCCCCATACCCAATCTATTGAGCGATCAGGATTAAACGGTGGAAACGGAAAATCAGACTTTGCATATTGTTCCTTGGCGTGTACGCCTACCTTGGTAGGATTAAGTGCATGATCTTTCAAATTACGATAGCTGTCATGGATTACTGT
The DNA here is from genome assembly GCF_056402095.1 of Peribacillus sp. P4_C12. Taxonomy (NCBI): domain Bacteria; kingdom Bacillati; phylum Bacillota; class Bacilli; order Caryophanales; family Bacillaceae; genus Peribacillus; species Peribacillus sp. P4_C12. The sequence continues at coordinate 10,194 of NZ_JBFUIB010000021.1, read as the reverse complement.
CCGTTTGCCACGGGGCTCCATCCCACAATACCTTTCCAAGCCCTCCAATATAGCCGTCATCTCACTTACGGCGTATGAGAGAGTCCGACCTGCAGCTCCCTCATCTCCAATGAACAAAGGCAGATTAACACTTACATCAGCAAATGGAGGCACAAGATCATACATTTTATTATTCAAAAATCCCATGCGGTGGTCCAAATAATCTTTGGCTAATACTTTACTCAAATCCTCCATCGAACGACAGCGGTAACTGTCGGGACTGATTTTCGGACTTGATTGTAATGAAATACGAGCCAGTTCTGGCGAGTCTTCAGGTAATTCGCTGCAAACTGCACACAGCGGATCAGGTAAAAAAGAATGCCATGAACTATTCAGTGTTTTCAGGTTGATTAATGCAACCCTTCCTTCCGAATGAGGGTGATCACCTTTCATTACCCTCCCTACCTCGGCGCCTATCAGGTGAGCCATCTGCATAAGTCCTGTACGTGATGCCGCCACATCACGCTGTATTCCTCCTTTTTCTTGTAACTGCTTGCGAATTTCCCACATCTCTTTACGATCACGTCCTGCCATGAGATGCCTTAAATCTGCACACTGAGAACACCCCTGAGTGTCCGGGCGTACCAGCGGACCGATTATTCCTTCTCCAAATGAAACGAAGCCCCGCAGCCAAGGAATGCCCGTTGGCCGTAACATCTCTTCTGCCTTTTGATGGGCAATAGGATTCCAAGCATCTTGTAACACCAGAACCATAGCAGTCGTTTGCGGTATTCCTGCCTCGAAATCGGTTTGGTGAGTGACCTGGTATTGGCCGGACAGGTCTCCATAAACATGGTCAGCCAACACTCCTTCTCCGACAACCAATACGCCAGCTTTCACCCTGATTCCTCCTCTCGCAACAACACCCCAAACACCCCTGCCAGTTCTTCTTTCAAAAACGATTCCAACTCTAGTTCGAAAACACAGATTCGCTTTTTATTCCTTTCCAAAACTTGCATGGCAGACTGAAAAACCTCAGAATGCGCTGTCACCTCGTACGCAGGAATCACAAGCTTTAGCGGCGGTTTGCCTTCCTGAAGCAAGCGTGAACCTTCTACCTCTTCCGTTGTGGGGCAAACTGTTTGATTTTGGGCTTTCGTAACGGCCTGCTGTAACGCATTTCGCAATGCCATTGTTATATTCAAACCGACAGAACCAGACCAGTCATCACCCGAAAAGACCCATACCACAGGGAAACCGGATATTTCCCCTCCTAAGCCAATGATTGGTTCACCTTGCAGCGTGGTCAGTGCCTGCAAGAAATACCGGCAGCGTTCATCTTTTACCGCGTCCAACTTCACCTTGGCAACAATATTCTCTTGATTGAATGGCTGCTTGTTTAACTCATCATCTAAACACCTTTGCAATCCTCGGCACATGCATTCCGCGAACGTTTCCCCTGCACCAATACCGACAAACCCCTGCACTTTCTCTACTCCCTGGAACGGCGATAAAGTCGTTACGAGCTGTTTGACTGTTGGGGACACATACGCTTCAATCCCTACAAGGCCCGCTTCCCTCCTTGCTTCTTCATGCGTCAAATCGGAACAGATTATTTCTGGCTGCAGCTCGCATGGTCCCTCTGACAATGGATCAGCCACCTGAACTCGGCATTGAGCCAGCGGCAACTGCTTAAGATCTCCCTCATCCCAACGATGGAAAATTCCTGACTGTACCGATGTCAATCTGCTGAAACCCAAAAATAATTTCCCCTGCTCATCGCTACCCAATTTCTGTTCGAGACGCTGACCGAAATCCTGAACCCATTTTGCTGCCGTATTTCCAATCACCAGCGGGTGAGGCATGAATGAATGCCAGTTTCCCTCCAATGTTTCCATATTAAGCAGGTAGAATTGATTATTTTGCCTCGATTCGTTCACTTCTGTCGTTTCTTTAAAAAATTCAAATACCATCACATTGGCCAACATCGCTCCTGCTGTGGATGAAAAGGCGGAGACATGCTGATTTTTACTCAGTACAGACTCGTGTATTCGACGCCATGAAGACTCCCAACACGCAATAGAATCCGGATTCACCAGCGGGCCTGCCAATCCTACTTGATTTAGACTTATTGCAGGGAGAAACATTTTTTTCTCTTGCCTACAAACCGAATGAAGTTCTTGTAATTCCTCTACAGCACCTTCTTGTGACACATACAATATCGAATCAAACGGCTGTACAATCTCTTGCCAAGAAGAACCGCCCTCTCTCTCCAGCTGGACCTCATCTACGGCTACATCGGAGTCTGTCTTCCGTGCATGTGCCACGAGCTCCTTCAACCGCTGTCTATCAGTTGGTACCGAGTCTGTAATGAAAACATGGAATGTGGGTAATCCAGCTTCCATTAATGCAGAAACCAACGAAATAAAAAAGGGACCAGAACCAATAGCCAATACTTTTACTTGGCGAAAGCCTTGAAAACGGTATGTGCCCGAACCCCCAAAACTGTCCAAAAACTCTATTTGAGAATCATACTTTTTAAGAACCTGTTCCGACAGTTCATGCGGTCGATCTTGACTTACATCCCGAACAAACCCGTTTTTATATAAAACCTCTGCAATTTCGAACACTCGATTTCGGTACGGACCTGGCAATCCTTCAGTCAATTCACTCAATGTATGGTCCCCATTGAACATCGGTAATAGCTTTTCAATCCACGGAACAATCGTACTGCCCTCCATACGGAACGAACTTATGTTATTCCTGAAATACACACCTCTGTTTGGTTCAGGGAGAAAAAACGTGTCCCTTTTCACTTTCAGACGCATAGAAGGGGTCATATTTTCCATTCCGGTCCTCCTAACCCGAAGCTTTTCTAGTTCTGCTTCAGCACTTCACTTTAATCCTATGTATGACAATTTGTCTCTTATGTCTAATCTTTCAAAGAAAAGTCCCTGCAACATCAATGCAGGGACATCTCCTTCTCTTTAGAAAACCTGAACTCTTAACGACCGCAACGTCCGCAGCCGCCGCAACGACCGCAACCGCCGCAACGAAAACCGCAACCACCGCAACCACCGCAACGACCGAACCCACAGCCCCCAATAAAGCAACCAAGACATCCAAAACAACCAAAACCGAAACCAATCAGACGAGAATCTTCCATATATGGTTGCTGATTTTGTTCCCAAAGAACCGGCTGGCTTACCTGAAAATCGTCAACATTCAACATTTGCAATTGATTTTGAAACTCATACATTTATATAACCTCCATATATTCATTAATAAGGTAATGCTTAGTACTTAATAACAGGAAAGAAAATCGGACCGAAATTGTCTGGGAATCCACGTCGTGTACTCCCTCCAACAAAATATGTAAGGGGAATGGGGATTGTTACTGATTCAAAAGCCTATTTTTATTGAATCTTTATAAAACGGTTCAAGAGGAAACAGGGATAATCACTTTATTAATACGTGGCTTAGTACAAATGAAAACTTAGAGACAAAGCTAAAAAAGCTGGGACTAAGTTAGCAAGCCTAGAGTAGGGACTTAGCTTATCAACTCGAAAATCGCTCTGGTGCAAGTTAGAAACATAGAATCTCAATATCCTTTTCATCTATGAATAATGATGGTACTCAAAACAATTTATGTATGAATTCAATCTCGCTTCGGACCAAAATAAAGCCCTTGCACTAACTTATGCAAGGACTTTAATTAATCATTTTGAATTTTCTTTTGGTAAATCTAATGTTGGAGTACGATCAAAGAAATTCCACGGTTTTAACATAGCGTGTACCCATTCTGTTGGCATCATTGGCCATTCTTCAGCTCGTGCTATATGAGTTGCACCTGTAGTCATCCATACCACATTATCTGTATTTTCAATGGAACCGTTGTCTGCCGAATATTTTCCTAATCCTGTATCGGTTTTGCTGCGGTTCGGATATTTACCTTCCGGATATCGCTCATCCGGGTCATAATTTGTGACCCACAACTGCTTGTCCATGAAGTTAACTCGCTTGAAAAGCCAGTCATCATCACTAAATAAGGCTCCTTTGGCAATCGGGTGGGTGCCTCCTGCAAAAGGGATGATTTGATAGGAGACAGGATTTCCTACCTTATTCTCCTTGTTAAGATTACTGAACAGTCGAATAGTGGAAGAATCAAATTTTTGAATCGACTCTTGCTCCGTCTTTACTGTTTTTTCTTCTGTTACCATAACACTTTTGCGTGGACCTCCCTCTTGATTTTTTTCTACCTTTGGATTAATTTCCATTAGGGAATTACTTTCGCCATCAACATCTAGGTCAAGCCTGAAATTGTAAATGTGCTGGTGAGTGGTTCCGACAATATTATTATCAAGCAAAGTACCATATTTTGTATCTTCTTTTGCAGTTTTGTCATGCATTGTTTTTGATTTAACACCTTTTACTGCTTCAATACCGGATGCTCCTACATCAATATTAATTATTCCATTTTGTGATAACTTCCAATCAAAGATATAATCATAGTTTCCTATTGTACTAACCCAGCGAACCACTAATTCACGGCGTTCACGGCTTTGATTTTCTTCTTTAAATGTCGCAAGGTCGGCATGTTTATATTCTGGCCCCGCATATTGTTCAAATACAGCAATGGCATTTTTAATAACGTAAGGATTGCCCGAATTATCTGCAATTGTTGCATCTAGCAGCACGGCGTTTTCTGGTACGTCAGCTCCAAGTTCTAGCGGTGCAGTTAATGTACCCATTCCATATTCACCAGCGTCTAAATAGGACTTGAAGTACCAGCCAACGTCCGGATCTCCGTAAGGAACTATCATCCCACCCAGCGATCCTTCATACATAATTTTTCTTTTTTTCCCTTGGTCATCATAAGTAACAGTTGATAACACAGGTCCTACCCGCGTATCCAATCGCAAGTGGAAATCCCAATTTTGCCAGCTAATCGTATTTCCTTTTATTTCATAGTTCTTGCCTTCAGGCTCGGTAATATTAAGCGGTTTTACATCGGACTTCTTCTCATAATCTCTACCATCATATGCGTTTAATTGCATCGGGATTGGAATGACACCTTCATCTTCTACTTTAATAACCGCTTTCTTTTCAAGATCTACAACAGCGACCAGATTTTCAATTGGATGCGCCCAAAAATTCCCATCACCAGTATCCAAATAAGATACTATTTTCAATAGACGCTTATCATGTTCCAATTTATCTTCACCATCGAAATAACCTACTGTTAACGGGGTCGCGACGACCTTTTTAGGGTCATCTATCCCCCGCTTTTTTAGCGCTTTTGCATATTCTAAACTTGCTTCAATGGCTCCTTGAACAGTAGCAAAATCATCCAGAATAAACATGCCATGAACGCCGTCCATTTCATTCCATGAAACTAGTTTTTTTGATGATATATTCACTTCACCCTCAATAACTTGTTTGCCATTCAATGCAATGAACTCTGCTTCTCTTGTAAATGCTTTGTCTTTTTTCTCTTTATCGTACTCCCACTCCCACACTTTCTTTTTATCGGGAAGCTTCAGTGTAATTTCTGTAAAACGAAGAGTATCTTTATATTTCCCTGCCTCTTTGATTACATTAACCACCGCTTTAATTTCTTTAGGAGTTAAAGGATCTAAAGGATGATAAGCTTCTTTTATTTTAGCTGTTTGCTTGATGTCAGGGAGAACTTCATTCACAAAATGATCAGTTACGTAGATTTTCTCATCTTTTTCTATCACGTTTGATTCAAGTGTAATCGCTTTTCCATTAATATACGCTTTATCAGAATCAGGTTTTATTTTTATGACCGTATCATCTTTTTCGATGGTAATTTTTTTTGTAAAAAAACTCCAAAAATCAGATTTAACAGTTGCACCTGTACCGTCTAAAGCTGTTTCTAACTTAATTAATTCCACTTCACCGCCATGAGCAGAAGCATTGTTTTTATGAATTAGTGAATAAGGAGAGAATATGAAAGTTAGTGCAGTCATTACAATAATTGCTGCTTTGAAAGTTCTTTGCTTTGTTTTCATAGAATGTTTCCTTTCATTTTTTATTTTTAACTTTCATTAGCTAAATAATAGTCTTAGCCACCGTACCAATTTAAGCCTTTTTCAGCTAAATCAATCCATACACTCTTTGAGTGTGTATACATATCCATGGCTTGTACCCCTAACTCTCTACCAAATCCACTTTGCTTCATTCCTCCAAAAGGAGTTGTACTATCTAGCATACTGTACGTATTCACATAGACAGTTCCTGCTTGGATACCACGTGCCATACGATGAGCTCTTTTTAAGTCATTGGTCCATATCCCTGAGGCTAAACCGTAAATAGTATCATTTGCTTGTCGTAGAGCATCCTCTTCATCTTTGAAGCGGATAACCGACACAACCGGTCCAAATATCTCTTCACGAGCAATCGTCATTTCGTTGGTTACATCTCCAAAGATGGTAGGTGTGAAATAATATCCATTTTTATTGCCTCTTTGGCCACCAGTCACTAATTCCGCACCTTCTTCAAGACCAACCGCTACATACTTTTCAATCGTTTTTAACTGTTGTGCTGAAACTTGTGGACCCATCTGTGTTGTCGCTTCAAGGGGATTTCCTACTCGTATTGATTGTACTTTACTAGCAAATAGATCCATAAATTTATCATAAATACTTTCTTGGACAAATAAACGAGAACCAGAAGCACAAACTTGGCCTTGTGCAAAGTAAATGCCAAACATCGCTCCATTAACTGCATCTTCAAGGGTGGCATCGTCAAATACAATGTTAGGTGATTTCCCTCCCAGTTCTAACGAAACTGGTTTCAAGTTTTTTGTAGCTGCTTGCATGATTAAGCGACCCGTGTCCGTTGACCCCGTAAAAGCAATTTTATCGACGTCGGGATGAGAAGCTAAAGCAGATCCCACGGTTGAACCTGGACCGGGTACAATATTAATCACCCCATCAGGAATACCGACTTCTTGGAACAGTTTAGCCAGTTCTAAAATACTTGTTGATGTTTCTTTTGCTGGCTTAATAACAATTGTATTTCCAGCAGCTAAAGCAGGAGCTAATTTCCACATCGTCAGCATTAAAGGAAAGTTCCAAGGGACAATGGCGCCAATTACACCTAATGGTTCTTTTAGTGTGTAGTTGAAACGATTGTGAGGCGATGCTAATGTATCACCCTGAACCTTATTTGCAAGTCCTGCATAGAACTCCAGTACATCTATGGTAGAAGGAAGAGCTATATGCTTGGTTTCATTGATTGGTAAACCATTATCTTTTGATTCTACTTCCGCTAAAAAGTCTGAATTCTCCCACATTTTCTGAGCTGCTTTATACAGAAGTCTACCTCGGTCACTTGGAGACATAGTCGCCCATGGTCCGGATTCGAACGCTTTTCGAGCTGCTTTAACTGCATGGTTTAAATCTTCCTCGCCCCCTTGTGAAACAAGGGCATGAACTTCTCCTGTGCCAGGATTAATCGTTTCAAACGTTTCCCCTGAGAGTGAATCTGTCCATTTTCCATCGATAAATAGTTGATATTTTTTCATTTTCTCCACCTCTTATTTATTTTTTTGATAAAACTTTGAAATTACTAACCATACAATTTGCTAAAAGCTCCTAGCTTTGTTTGAACGCAGCATTGGAAAGCGATTACATTTTTATGATTTATAAAGATGGATAATGAACTCTTAAGTCTTGTTTTTTGGTAAATGTCATCAGGAGTAATCCCTAGCTCTTTAAACTTCGTTCGATAAACTCTATATTCAGATAGATATGTCTTAATGTAGTCTGAAGTCTGCTCATTTATAGTGCTTCTATTTCAGCACGAGTTAGCGTTTCAATTTCTGAATTGTACATGAAAGCATACCTCTTCCATTATTTTATTGATTTTTTTCAAGAGATAGAGTAATTAGTAACTCTAAAAAACACATAAATATACCAAAAATTTTACAACCGTTACAAAAACGTTATATAAATAAACATTACTCTCCTTCAATTAACCTTAAATCAATAACTTAAAAATGTACTACGCATCCACTTATTCAGTTTTGATAAGGAGGTGTTTATTTTCCTACCTTACACACTTCCGTTTCTTTCATCTCCTTAGATTAATTTTAAAAAATTATTAACTATTACATTGTAATTACGTGTAAGTATTTTATATTATCCAGAAAAATCAAAAAATTTACTATTACCCAAATGGGTCATTTTATATCAAAAAGTAATTCATTTTATTAAATAATGTTATATAATCAAAAAAAAGTTAACATGGAGGAAAGCCTATGAAGGATATGTCTAACCCCAGCTACAAAAAAATTTTATCTTTTATGGATGAAATAACTTTTTCAAATGAAAATTTCCGTGAAAAAGTACTACAGACCTTTGAAAATTTATTTGGTTACTGCCAATCTATTTTTTGGTTATGTGATGATAATAATGACTTGTTCGAACCTATTACGTTAAATATAGATAAATATGTTGTGGATGATTATCTTAATAACTTTTATCAATTAGATTTGCTAGTCCCAAAATATAATATGCAAAAAGCAAGTAAACAAACGGTTATAAAAAACCTTGATTTACTTCCGCCTGAATTATATGAAAAAAGTGTATACTACAATGATTTCATGTTAAAATATGGATTTTATTATGATGTAGGTGTTTTTTTATATGATAGAAACAGTATTAAAGGTGTTGTGAACTTCGTTAGATCCAAAAAGGAGAAGCCTTTTAGTACGTCCGATATTATGTGTTTAGAGGTTATTTCTAGGTTCTTATCGCAAAAAACAAGCGAGTTCCCTCGTTCTTTTGTAAGCGTTTCCAAAGAAAACCTAATTAATCCTGTGAAAAATAAGATTCTTGCTAGTTCTCAAGATCTCAGACAACCAGATTTAACATTAAAAGAAGCAGAAATATTACAACTGCTTCTAAAAGGGCATACCAATATCACCATTGCCAGCGAGCTATTTATTAGTGTTAATACAGTAAAAAGACATTTGCAAAATCTTTATAGAAAGTTTGATGTCTCAAACCGCACAAGTTTGTGCTATAAAATTGTTAAACCTTAAACACAATCAAAAAAACCAGAAGGTTCCCCAACACCCTTCTGGTTTTCATGCATATGTAATTCTTTAATTATTTGTCTTACAAGTATTCCAATTAGTTCTGTAGTTGTTCATAACTCTTCCAGTTTACCGATTTTTCTAACACTATCGATATTAATACTCCCATTATGAGCCCATTTGTTAAAAAGGGCTGTAAAAGCATGGGAACGTTCGCAAATGCGTTGGGCAAGATGTTCATCAAACTCACTCCAATCAATACAGGTACTGCAAGCCTAAATATCGTGTCTGAAGTAAAATGCTGACCCTTGACGCTATTGAAAGCCGTTCCAAACAGTTGAAGGTAAGCAACAAACAATACAGCGTTCCCGACGGTTATTGGCATGGTGGCCAGGAAAGAGATAAAGGGAGGAATGAGTCCAATTATGGTCAACAACATGCCTCCAATTAGAAAAGGCCTCCGCTCATAGATTTGAGTACTTTGCAAAAATCCGATGGATGAGGTAAAAGGCGTATACGGAACAAGGCCCAGTACCGGAGCGAAAATGGTAAAACCGCCAGTCATAAATAAAGAATTTCTATATTGCTTGTGGCTAGCATCATCTCCCATTAGCTCGGATGCGGCTTGAATGGAAGCGAATGTGTTACACAAATTCAGTAATCCTGCAAAAAAAGCAATCGCTATTATACCGAATTCCAGGTTTGGAACACCTAAAGGGAAAAATGAAAAAGAGACACTTGTTGACCCCATTTCAGAACCAGTATTTGGAAATAGCAACGAGTAAAAAATCCAACCCACGATAATTCCGATCAAAATAGAGAAATTGCTAATATTTCTGGATCCTTTTAACTTTAATATACTTACTAAAATGACAATTCCTAATGATAGGAAACTGACCGGGATGTTAATTTCCCCTTCCTCTGTAATTCCCAGCATCCCTTTAAAAAAGACGAAAATGAGCTGAAATGTCAGAAGGAATAAATAAACGGTCATGACCATGGGGGTGAAAATCTTCTGGACATAAGAAATCAGGTTAAAGGCAGAAATAATTAGGGTCACGACCCCAGCTGCAAGTAGTCCTGTAGCTATACCGCCTCCTATTTCGGCATAACCGAGCCCTAGTGATGGTGCAGATAATCCCAAATTC
>NZ_JBFUIB010000020.1:0-35767 GCF_056402095.1 Peribacillus sp. P4_C12 | reverse complement strand
TACCAGGATTATTGGTCGGCTTATAATAATCTAGCACTTGCTTATTTTTACCTTGGTCAGGTAGATGAAGCTTTTGAAACGTTGGATGAGGTACTTGAAAAAAGTCCAGGAAACTTACATGCGCTTTGTAACCTGGTGGTTTTCCATCATTATCAACAAGATGAGGATAAGGTGGAAGAGCTTATACAAATGCTCGAAAAAATTCGGCCGATGTTATCTGAACATCGCTTCAAGCTTGGTGCGACTTTCGCGTTAATCGGGAACTATGCATCCGCATATAAATGGCTAAAAATATTGCAGAAACAAGGGTTTGAAGGAGATGGGACCTTCTACTATTGGCTTACCATATCGGCCTTCCATTTAGGACATGAACAGGCAGCTAGAAAAGCTTGGAAAAAGGTTGTAGAAATGAATCCGGAAAAAGAAGGCATGGAGCCTTGGGGAGATATGAATGCAACTTCTGATGGTTTTGAACATCATTTTCCTTCCATTATAAAACGGCTTGAAAGCGAATTTATTGAAGAAAGACTGTTTGCTATTTTCCTTTTGAAACATTCGGTTCATAAGCAAAAGCTATTGAAAAACCAGGTCCTCAACCTGAATCAGAACTTCACTGACTTGGAAAGGGATTATGCAGACCTGGTGCAAGCTCCTGCAAAAAATCGTCAACTGACACCCATTGATTTTGCCGATCGAACGGCTGAATTATTATATCAGCATTTTCAACCGATTCAATTAGATGAAGCTGGGCTCTATTTAATGTGGTTTTCTGTCTTCATAGAAGCGGTTAAATCAGAGCAAAAGCTTAATAATCCAGCAGGCTGGGCATCTGCAGTCGAATACGTGTGGAATCAGCTTAAAAATGAAAAGATGAGCAAGCAGGCAATAGCAGACAAACATTTCATATCGGTGTCGACCTTATCGAAGTATGTAAAATTGGTTCAAACGCTCCTAGAGTGAGCAGATATTTGGACGAAAAATTATTTGTTATATAGGATAATAGGTAGGGAACACTAACCTTAGTGAAGGTTCCATTTGTTATGGAATATGGAGGAGTGAGAACATGTCTGAAAAAATTTATGACGTTGTTATTATCGGAGCTGGTCCTGCTGGGATGACGGCTGCTGTCTATACATCACGTGCGAACCTTTCAACATTGATGTTAGAACGCGGAGTACCAGGCGGCCAAATGGCCAACACAGAGGAAGTTGAAAACTATCCAGGATTCGACACAATCCTCGGACCTGAACTTTCAACAAAAATGTTTGACCATGCCAAGAAATTTGGTGCGGAGTATGCCTATGGTGATGTTAAGGAAATCATCGACGGGGAAGAGTATAAAACAATTGTTGCCGGTTCTAAAGAATTTAAAGCTCGTTCGATCATTATCTCTTCAGGTGCCGAATACAAGAAAATCGGCGTTCCTGGCGAAAAAGAATTAGGCGGACGTGGTGTATCGTATTGTGCTGTTTGTGATGGAGCATTCTTCAAAGAAAAAGAACTGTTCGTTATCGGCGGAGGGGACTCTGCAGTTGAAGAGGGTGTGTACCTAACTCGTTTTGCTTCGAAAGTAACGATCGTTCACAGACGTGAAGAGCTTCGTGCACAGAAAATTCTTCAGGATCGTGCGTTTGCCAATGAAAAAATTAACTTCATCTGGAATCATACTTTGAAGCAAATTAATGAAGAAGGCGGTAAAGTTGGTGGTGTCACTCTTGTTTCCACAGTAAATGGAGAAGAGAAAGTAATGGACGCAGACGGTGTATTCATCTATATCGGAATGTTGCCACTAACTAAGCCATTTGAAAAATTAGGCATCTTGAATGCTACAGGCTACATCGAAACGAATGATCGGATGGAAACACGGGTCCCAGGTATTTTTGCTGCTGGAGATGTTCGTGAAAAAACTTTGCGCCAAATTGTTACAGCAACAGGTGATGGAAGTATTGCTGCTCAATCTGTTCAGCATTATGTGGAAGAACTTCAAGAAAAGTTGCAACCGAAGGCTTAAGTATAATAATTTATATACAAAAATTTACACATCGTAATTCTGTTTTAATTATGTTGTAACACCAGTGAAATAATGATTGGGTATAGTAAGAGTAGAAGTTGACCCCCTTTTATTATAAAACGTTGAGGACACAGATTAAGAATCTGTGTCCTATTTTTCGTTTCCTGCTTTAAGACTATATCTTCCCTACCATTTTCTAGGGAGAATCAATATGTTGTAATAGAAAGTAAGATAGCCATCTGCATTTAGGGAATGAAAGTGGAGAAGAATAGGAGGTAAGCTAGAGAAAAAATTCACTCGGTAATTCCACGAGATGAATATTCCCCCAATGCAGGAAGGTTACTTTATTGTTAGCTTATTTCAAAAATAGTATAATGATAAGATATACTAAACATATATCATTCATAAGGGTAAGATTTAAAATACAGCTTGTTTGAACTATAAGCATTTGTAAATCGCCAAATGGATGTCTAGCGGCGGTTTAAAGATATAAACTGAATCTCTGGAATGCAAGAGTGAAGGTTTCTATAGTCGAGCAGAGGCCAATTTGAGGTGAAGAACGTGCAACGTGTCACAAACTGTGTATTGATTAAGGATAATCAAATCTTATTATTAAAAAAACCAAGACGTGGATGGTGGGTCGCTCCTGGTGGCAAGATGGAGCCCGGAGAATCCATACGTGATGCCTGTATAAGAGAATTTCGAGAAGAAACAGGCGTTTATTTAAAAAACCCTACCATCAAAGGCATTTTCACCTTCATTATGAAGGATGGGGATAAGGTGTTGTCAGAATGGATGATGTTTACTTTCTTTGCTACGGACTCTGATGGTGTCAATGTAGATGTATGTGAAGAAGGGGAGCTTTTCTGGCACCCTATAGAAGATGTTAAAAAGCTGAAAATGGCTGAAGGGGATTTTCACATTCTGGACTATATGGTTCATGGAAGTGGAATTATTTACGGAACGTTTACCTATACACCTGAATTTAAGTTGCTTTCTTATCGACTAGATCCAGGTTAATATTTACGTATAAAAAAGATTGCTATACATGGGGGCGGAGAAAAATGAGTACAGGGCAGATGAATGAAACGCAATTGGTCATCATAACTGGAATGTCAGGAGCAGGAAAGACAGTGGCGGTTCAAAGTTTTGAAGACCTCGGCTTTTTTTGCGTCGATAATTTGCCGCCCACTTTATTGCCAAAGTTTTTGGAGTTAATGAAGGACTCTGGGAATAAGATGAATAAAGTAGCACTTGTTATGGATTTACGGGGGAGAGAATTTTTTGATTCCTTATTTCTTGCTTTGGACAAATTAACAGAAACATCATCGGTTTCACCAAGAATTCTTTTTCTTGAAGCTGATGATGATTCCTTGGTCCGTCGATATAAGGAAACGAGAAGGACCCATCCATTAGCTCCATTAGGCCGGCCATTAGAAGGTATTAAAATGGAACGGGAACTCTTGGATGAACTAAAGGGCAGGGCTCAGTTGATTTTTAATACTTCACAGCTGAAGCCACGTGAATTAAGGGAAAAAATTGCTTCAGAATTTTCAACGGATAAAAGTGTAGGATTTACAGTCAATGTCATGTCCTTTGGGTTCAAGCATGGTCTACCTATAGATGCAGACCTTGTGTTTGATGTACGCTTTCTACCGAATCCGTACTATATTGACCACATGAGGCCAAAGACGGGGTTGGAGGAAGAAGTATCTAGCTACGTTTTAAAATGGAGTGAGACACAAAAGTTTTTAGAAAAGGTAACAGATCTGCTTACCTTTATGCTTCCATATTATAAGCGTGAAGGGAAAGCGCAACTTGTTATTGCGATTGGGTGTACAGGAGGTCAGCACCGTTCTGTAGCATTGACCGAGTATATTTCGAACTACTTCCAAAAGGATTACAGGGTTCAGGTGTCTCATAGAGATATCGAAAAAAGTAAGGGGAAAGTAAAAGATGTTAAATAAAAAGAACCGGCCTAAAGTTGTGATCATTGGAGGGGGAACCGGCCTTCCGGTTTTATTAAGAGGATTAAAGAAGCATCCAGTGGATATAACAGCAATCGTTACGGTAGCTGATGATGGTGGAAGTTCAGGGCGCCTTCGTGAGGACATGGATATCCCCGCACCTGGTGATATTCGTAACGTTCTTGCTGCATTGTCAGATGTAGAGCCTCTTGTTGAGCAAATGTTTCAGCATCGCTTTCAGAGTAAAAATGAGTTGTCCGGGCATTCGTTGGGGAATCTGATTCTCGCTGCTATGACCTCATTAACGGGAGATTTTGTCCATGCAATCCAGGAAATGAGTAAATTCTTGAATGTCCGGGGTAAAGTACTGCCAGCTGCCAACCAAAGTGTGGTTCTCCAAGCGGAAATGGATGATGGATCGATTGTTACTGGAGAATCCAAAATCCCCTTTTCAGGAAAGAAAATAAAAAAAGTATTTCTGTCGCCCCAACATATAAAGCCGCTCAGTGAAACTCTCCAAGAAATCAAGCAGGCAGATCTTATCGTCATCGGTCCAGGAAGCTTATATACTAGCATTCTGCCTAATCTACTTGTTCCAGATCTTGGTGAAGAAGTAGGCCGCTCTAAGGCGAAGAAAGTGTACATTTGCAATTTAATGACACAAGCAGGCGAGACGCTGGATTATAGCGCAAGCGATCATATAAAAGCTATATATGATCATATGGGAAATGCATATATTGACAGGATACTTGTTAATAATGAGGAAATACCGTCTGAAATTCAGGAACGTTATAAAGCTGAATATGCCAAACCGGTTGTGTACGATGTGGAAAGTTTAAAAAGAATGGGTCTTGAAATCATACAAGAACGCATTTTTAGCTATGAAGGTAATGTAATACGCCATGACACTAAAAAAGTGGCAGATTTGCTTTATAATATGCTTGTAAATGAAACGAAAAGCCATATAGTTCCGTAGATATAAGTGGAGACTGCTTTTTGACTAATAAAAAGAGATTACCTGCGTTCGATTGGGGGTGAAATGGATGTCTTTTGCTTCAGAAACAAAAAAAGAGCTTACTACATTGGAAGGAAAGGATTGTTGCGGAAAAGCAGAATTGTGTGCACTTATCCGGATGAATGGATCCCTTTCATTTTCTAATCGGAAGCTTGTTGTGGATATTCAAACTGAAAATGCAGCGATTGCCAGACGGATTTACACGCTGTTGAAAAAAAGTTATGAGGTCCAGGTCGAGCTGCTGGTTCGTAAAAAGATGAAGCTTAAAAAGAATAATGTTTATATTGTCAGGATGTCATCTGGAGGGCAGCGGATTTTAACCGATTTAGAAATTTTAGGCGAAGGCTTTGAAATTCTCCATGCTATATCCGATACTATTGTTGGGAAAAAATGTTGTAAGCGTTCATATCTAAGAGGTGCATTTCTTGCGGGAGGTTCGGTCAATAATCCGGAAACGTCTTCCTATCATCTTGAGATTTACTCACTTTATAAAGAGCACAATGATGCGCTTTGTGAGCTAATGAATAAGTTTGGTTTAAAGGCTAAGACGCTAGAACGTAAAAAAGGGTATATCATTTATTTAAAAGAAGCCGAAAAAATTGCTGAGTTTTTAAGTATTGTGGGAGCTCATTCAGCTTTATTAAGGTTTGAGGATGTAAGAATTGTCCGTGATATGCGTAATTCCGTAAATCGCCTTGTGAATTGTGAAACAGCTAATTTGAACAAAACGATTGGGGCCTCATTGCGTCAGGTTGAAAATATCCATTACATTGAGGATACGGTAGGATTAAATATTTTACCAGATAAGCTTCGGGAAATTGCGGAGCTAAGGATAGCATTTCAGGATATAACCTTAAAGGAACTTGGAGAAATGGTATCAGGAGGAAACATCAGTAAGTCGGGGATTAATCATCGGTTGCGAAAAATTGATGAAATAGCTGATAGACTCCGTGGAGGAGAAGCTATTGCTGCGAAAAAATAAAGCTAACAGGGGAGATCAAGATGGTGGAAAAACAAGTAGAAGTACGACTAAAAACAGGTTTACAAGCACGACCGGCGGCTCTTTTTGTTCAAGAAGCTAACCGCTTTCATTCAGATGTTTTCCTTGAAAAAGAAGGAAAAAAAGTGAATGCAAAAAGTATTATGGGATTAATGAGTCTTGCCATTAGCTCTGGCGTGTCCGTCAAGCTTATTGTTGAAGGCCGTGATGAAAAAGAAGCAATAGAGGCATTAGAAGAATTCGTACAGCAAGAAGGATAAAATAAGAGGATGCCGACAAGCATCCTCTTAATGTTTTCACATAAAAGAAAAAGGACTCAAAAGTCGCTTTATGCTACTTTCGAGTCCTTTAGTTTTATTATTTGTCTTTTTTATCTTCAAGATTGCTACGAGTGATGACTTTGTCAATCAAGCCATATTCAAGAGCTCTTTCAGAGGTCATGAAGTTATCGCGTTCTGTATCTCTTTGAAGGACTTCTATAGGTTGTCCAGTACGTTCTGCTAGGATTTGGTTTAATTTGTCTTTCAAGTGAAGGATACGGCGGGCTGCAATTTCAATTTCGGTTGCTTGACCTTGAGCTCCTCCAAGTGGTTGGTGAATCATGACTTCACTGTTTGGCAGGGCATAACGTTTGCCTTTTTCACCAGCAGCCAATAGGAATGCGCCCATAGAAGCAGCCATACCAATACATACAGTTGATACATTTGGTTTAATATATTGCATTGTATCGTAGATAGCCATACCAGATGTGATGCTTCCACCTGGGCTGTTGATATATAAAGTAATATCTTTTTCAGGATTTTCTGCTTCTAAAAATAGTAATTGAGCAACAATAGAATTGGAAACATTGTCATCAATTGCGCTTCCAAGCATAATGATCCGGTCTTTTAATAAACGGGAATAAATATCGTAGGCACGCTCCCCACGACTTGTTTGTTCGATAACTGTAGGAATTAAATTCATGTTCATTTCCTCCTTCGATTAAGAGAATCATTTAAATTCTTTATGTATGTATGATACACTTTTTGGTCAATTTAGGTCAAACAAAACAAACCCTATAATTGATAATTTGTTCGACAATTTTCTAGCTAAGTCTCCTTCCTAATTAAATTTATTTATAATTATGCCGCACAGGGATGAATTTCCACATTACCCATAATACCCAAAAGCCGAAGATTTAAACCTGATAACCCTTGCAAAGGAAGGCATTCTATCATATAATAAAGTCTGTCGAAAAAAATAGTAACTGAACTTCTATTTCGCCCTCGTAGTGCAACGGATAGAACGCAAGCCTCCGAAGCTTGAAATGCAGGTTCGATTCCTGCCGAGGGCATTACCAATCTCTTGCTTAATTAAGTGGGGGATTTTTTATTTGTCATTTTTAAGTGAAGGCATCCGATGGATCCAAGCGATTTTTGATGAATTTAATCGATTTCCGTAAATTTCCATCGAATCATGTAATGTCATCCTCTTTTGGAAAATATTAGTCATAAACCTTGGAAAATGTTGATTTCTCAATAAAAATAGTTGTGAAAATCGCATTCCTGACATATAGTATTTAAAACAAACACACTATTCAGAAAAAAACGTAAGCGTTTTCATGGGTTTTTGTGTAGAATTTTCTCCTGATAATGTAAAATGGAATGGGGGAGGGATGAATCGATGAGTATGAATATGAAAGCAGGACTTTTTCAACAGCAAACATTAAAAATGGCAATGACCCAGGAGTTGATGCAAGCTATTACATTGTTGCAGTACTCCGCACAAGAGCTTTCCGCTTTTTTAGAAAATAAAATGGTGGAAAATCCATTACTGTCCCTAGATCAGCCAACATCTGCTTTGTTTCAACCAACCCTTGACCGGAAAAAGGGTAAACGAACTCTTAAAAATACGTATGATGCCAATTATTGGATTGAACAAATCAGTGAAGATACCCTTTCACTTGAACAGCATGTCATGTCGCAAGTGAATCACCAGCAACTTTCTGGTGAGCAGCAGAAGGCAATGTTGCTCTTAATTCATAACCTTGATGAAAACGGTTACTTGCGAATCCAGCTGGAAGATATATGTGTTCCGGGGATATCTTCAGTCGTTTTAGAAGAGAGCCTACGACTTTTACAGCAACTCGAACCGCATGGGCTTGCAGCGAGGAATCTTCAAGAATGTCTTTTACTTCAGGTAAAAGCAGAAGGTGTGAATCTGCTGGCAGAATCGATCATAGAAAACCATTTCCTCGATTTTGCTGAAAAGCGGTGGAAAGACTTAAGTAAAAAAATTGGCGTTACAATGAAGGAGATTCAAGAAGTTTTTGATTATGTCCAGACATTGAATCCGCGTCCTGCTTCACTCTTTTTTCAGGAAAAACCATCCTATATTGTGCCGGATGTAGTCGTGGAAGTTCGTGACGGAATCCTGCTTGTCGGGAATTATGATGGTAACACACCCAATCTTAATGTGGATAAAGGGTATTTAAACAGAATGAAGAGTCATAAGGACCAGGGAGTGCAACGTTTTATCCAGGATAAGTGGCAAGAATACCAATGGATCTCAAGAGGGATTCAACAGAGAAAAGAGACTATATTGAAGGTTATTCAGTGTATAGTCGAAAAACAGCCAGCGTGCTTTCATCACGGTTTAAATTATTTAAAGCCGATGACCATGAAAGAAATCGCCGACGAGCTTGGCATACATGAGTCCACAGTAAGCCGGGCTGTTAAAGGGAAATACGTGCAGACACCATTTGGTACGATAGAGATGCGGATATTTTTCACTACTTCTTTACAATCTGTCGGCCTTGATGAAGATATGTCGGGCATGCAAGCAAAAAAAAGCCTCCAGGCAGCGATCGATAGTGAAAATAAACAAAAGCCGCTTTCGGACCAGGACTTGGCTGAACGATTAAAAGAGGAGAATGGAATTATTCTGGCACGTCGAACTGTCGCCAAATACCGCGAACAATTAGGGATTCCTTCTTCATCTAAACGAAAAAGATATGATTGAAAAGGATGAGTGATTTGGAATCAAATGTGTTTGTTTTATACAGCAGGGAAAAATGTCCATTATGTGAAAAGGCCAAACAGGTTCTTGAAGAGATTAAATTTGAATCAGGTATAGTATATACGGAAATTGATATCTATTCAGATGATGCTTTACTTGAAAAGTTCGGGCTTATGATTCCTGTTATAGAATGGAAAGGTAATATAATTCAATTCGGAAATGTTGATAAATCAGCTTTAAATAGGCTTGTGGAAAAATAATTTTTCAAATCATTTGAAGAAACATTCCGTTCCTGCTAGAATAAAATATGTAGCAGGAATATTTTTTTGTTTTAAGTGGGACATTAAATGACTATACGGGACATAAAGTGTCCAACTTTAACTTTTAGGAGTTTTAAACATGCGTACATTACTCGAGGTACAAAGAAAATTATTACCTGATTTCCTTATGGTTATGCAAAAAAGATATGATATCCTGCGTTATATCAAAATGATGCAGCCAGTTGGAAGGCGAAGTCTGGCAGTTAGCCTTAATTTGACGGAGCGAACGCTAAGAGGTGAGGTTGATTTTCTGAAAAGTCAGAACCTGATAAATATATTCAGTTCTGGAATGACTCTCACTGATGAAGGGATGGAGATCCTGGATAAGTTAGAAGGAATAATGCGTGAAGTAATGGGTATTGACATAATGGAACGGAAGTTGCAGGACATATTACAAGTTGATGAAGTCATCATAGTCTCTGGTAATTGTGATGAAATTCCATGGGTGAAAAAAGAATTGGGCAAAGCGTGTGCAAACCGTATGAAACAAGAGTGGGAATCAAAGAATACCATTGCTGTTACAGGTGGATCAACAATGGCCGAAGTAGCTAATTCTTTGTCACCTGATGAAGCGTCAAGGAAATTGACATTTGTCCCTGCTCGCGGTGGAATTGGTGAAGCTGTACAGAATCAAGCTAATACCATTGTAGAGAAAATGGCACATAGGACGCATGCCTCGTACCGAGTGTTATATGTACCTGATCAATTAAGCGGTGAGGTATATGCTTCCTTTATGAAAGAACCTGCAATTAAAGAAGTTATTTCCCAAATCAAGTCAGCCGATATGATTATCCATGGAATTGGTGATGCTTTGGCAATGGCTAAAAGAAGAAATTCTACACCAGAAATGTTAAAGAAGCTGATTGATGGAAATGCTGTAGGAGAAGCATTCGGTTATTATTACGATGAAAACGGAAAAGTTGTCCATAAAGTTTTGACTGTCGGCATTCAATTAGATGATCTTAGCCCTGAAAAGCGAGTGATTACTGTAGCAGGTGGGAAAACTAAAGCAAAAGCAATCCGTTCATATATGAAAGGCGCACCTTCATCGACGGTTTTAATCACCGATGAAGCGGCAGCACAAGAGTTAATACAGGGGAATTATACCCCTTAATATATTTGCGAACTTAAAAGGAGGAATTTTTCATGGCAGTAAAAGTTGGAATTAATGGTTTTGGACGTATTGGACGTAATGTATTTCGGGCAGCATTGAGTAATCCTGAGGTAGATATTGTAGCTATTAACGACTTAACAGATGCTAATATGTTAGCGCACCTTCTGCAATATGATTCAATTCATGGCTCTCTTAATGAAAAAGTAACAGTGGATGGGGATTACTTAGTTGTTGATGGTCATAAGGTTAAAGTATTGGCTGAACGTGATCCTGCACAGTTAGCATGGGGAGAACTAGGAGTAGAAGTAGTTGTAGAATCTACAGGACGTTTTACAAAACGTTCCGATGCTGCTAAACATTTAGAAGCTGGCGCGAAAAAAGTTATTATTTCAGCTCCTGCATCTGATGAAGATATCACGATCGTTATGGGTGTAAACGAAGACAAATATGATGCAGAAAACCACCACGTTATTTCAAATGCTTCTTGTACGACAAACTGTTTAGCTCCATTTGCTAAAGTACTTCATGAACAATTCGGAATTAAACGCGGTATGATGACTACAGTTCACTCTTATACAAATGATCAGCAAATCCTTGATTTGCCTCATAAAGATTATCGTCGAGCACGTGCAGCGGCTGAAAATATCATTCCTACAACAACTGGGGCAGCAAAAGCTGTTGCACTTGTTCTTCCTGAACTTAAAGGGAAATTGAATGGTATGGCAATGCGTGTACCTACTCCAAACGTATCTGTAGTCGACCTTGTTGCAGAGCTTGAAAAAGATGTAACAGCTGAAGAAGTTAATGCAGCATTTAAAAAAGCATCAGAAGGAGAACTAAAAGGAATTCTTGATTACAGCGAACTTCCTCTAGTATCAGGTGACTATAACGGTAACGCATCATCTTCTACAATTGATGCTCTTTCCACGATGGTAATGGAAGGAAACATGGTAAAAGTATTATCTTGGTATGATAATGAAACAGGATATTCTAGCCGTGTTGTAGATTTAATCGACTATTTGGCTAAAAAAGGATTGTAATTAGAATATTAAAAAAAACCTCACCAAGGTGAGGTTTTTTTAATAACACCTCTAAAAAAACTTGGCAGAAGATGATATTATTAGTAAGTCATTAAACAGTCAAGCGTTTACATTTCTTGTTTTTGGATAATTTCCTGGAAACCGACTATAATGAAAAAGAGAAAAGGGGAGTTGGGATATTTACCCTCTCCCTTTTTGACTAAAAGAATCAAAAATATGATAACAATATCTAAGGGGGTTCTTGGATTATGAATAAAAAGTCGATTAGAGATATTGAATTAAAGGGGAAACGCGTATTTTGCCGTGTTGATTTCAACGTTCCGATGCAGGACGGAATGATTTCGGATGATACGAGAATAAAAGCTGCACTGCCGACGATTTCCTATCTGACAGAACAAGGTGCTAAAGTTATTTTAGCCAGCCACCTTGGTCGTCCAAAGGGACAAGTTGTTGAAGAATTGCGCTTAGCTCCTGTTGCGGAGAGACTAAGTGAACTTAGTGGCAAAGATGTACAAAAGGCTGAAGAAGCTTACGGGGAGTCAGTTCAATCAATCATTGATAACATGGGAAATGGCGAGATTCTATTATTGGAAAACGTTCGTTTCTATCCTGGTGAGGAGAAGAACGATCCTGAATTAGCGAAGTCATTTGCTGCATTGGCTGATGTTTATGTAAATGATGCATTCGGAGCTGCGCACCGTGCACATGCTTCAACGGAAGGGATAGCCCATCATCTTCCTGCTGTTGCTGGATTGTTAATGGAAAAAGAGCTTGCGGTATTAGGAAAAGCTCTATCCAATCCAGAACGTCCTTTTACAGCTATAATTGGGGGAGCAAAGGTAAAGGATAAAATAGGTGTTATCGAGAACCTGTTGGAAAATGTCGATCACTTGATTATTGGTGGTGGATTAGGTTATACATTTATTAAAGCACAAGGTCATGAAATCGGTAATTCTTTATTAGAAGAAGACAAAATCGAGCTGGCTAAATCTTTCATTGAGAGTGCGAAAGAAAAAGGCGTACAACTGCATTTGCCGATTGATGCTGTTGTAGCAGCAGAATTTTCACCTGATGCAGAAGCCCAGAATGTCGATATTGATGCTATCCCAAATGATAAAATGGCGCTTGATATTGGACCTAAAACAAGTGAATTATTTGCAGATGTAATCAAGGGCTCTAAGTTAGTAATTTGGAATGGACCAATGGGTGTATTTGAATTCGATAAATTTGCGAATGGAACGAGAACTGTTGCTGAAGCATTGGCGGAAGCAAAAGATACTTACAGCATTGTAGGCGGCGGGGATTCTGCTGCAGCTGCTGAAAAGTTTGGCTTAGCAGAAAAGATGTCCCATATATCAACTGGTGGCGGTGCTTCTCTGGAGTTTATGGAAGGCAAAGAGCTTCCTGGCGTAGTAGCCTTGAACGATAAATAAGAGTGAACCGTTAATAATATCAACTTTAGAAGGGATGAGAAACCAAATGCGAAAACCGATTATTGCAGGAAACTGGAAAATGAATAAAACACTATCTGAAGCGACTGCCTTTTTAGAAGAAGTGAGCAATTTGATTCCGAAGCAAGATTTAATCGATTCAGTTGTATGTGCTCCAGCTTTATTTTTGGATCAACTTGTTCAAGCAGCAAAAGGAACCGATGTGAAAATCGGCGCGCAAAACATGCACTTTGAAGAAAATGGTGCCTTCACAGGAGAAATCAGTCCAATTGCTTTGGCTGATCTTGGTGTATCATATGTCATTCTTGGTCATTCTGAACGCCGGGAAATGTTCAATGAAACGGATGAAGCCGTAAATAAAAAAGCTCATGCTGCTTTTGCAAATCAGTTAACGCCTATCATTTGTTGTGGTGAAACACTTGAGCAGAGGGAAGCTGGAGAAACGAATGATTTCGTTGGTAGCCAGATTGAAAAAGGCCTTGCGGGGCTATCTGATGACCAATTGAAACAAGCCGTTATTGCTTATGAGCCGATTTGGGCGATTGGAACAGGGAAATCTTCATCTGCTCAGGATGCAAATGAAGTTTGTGCACATATCCGCTCAGTTGTTGCTGATAAGTTTTCTAACGAAGCAGCGGCAGCCATTCGCATTCAGTACGGCGGCAGTGTGAAGCCTGAGAATATCAAAGAGTACATGGCACAGCCTGATATTGACGGTGCATTGGTAGGCGGGGCAAGCTTGAAAACCGATTCCTTTTTACAATTGCTGGAGGCTGGTCACTATGAGTAAGTCGCCAGTGGCACTTATCATCTTAGACGGTTTTGGCTGCCGCAATGAAGAAGAAGGAAATGCTGTTTTTCATGCAAAAAAACCGAACTTTGATCGTTATTGGGACCAGTATCCGCATTCCCATTTAACTGCAAGCGGGGAAGCTGTCGGCTTGCCTGCTGGTCAAATGGGGAACTCTGAAGTGGGTCACTTGAATATAGGGGCCGGACGGATCGTTTATCAAAGTCTGACCCGTGTGAACCTAGCAATTCGTGAAGGAGAGTTTGCAGAAAACCAAACTTTGCTTGATGCCATGAACCATACCAAGAAAAAAGGTACAGACCTTCATCTGTTTGGTCTCCTTTCAGATGGCGGTGTGCACAGTCATATTGAACATATGTATGCCCTGCTGAAATTGGCGGCTAAAGAAGGAGTTAAAAACGTATATGTTCATGCATTTTTAGATGGACGGGATGTTGGACCGAAAACGGCACAAGGTTATATTAAGGATGCGGAAGCGAAAATGAAGGAAATTGGTGTTGGTCAGTTCGCGACCATATCCGGACGATATTATTCCATGGACCGTGATAAACGCTGGGAGCGTGTGGAAAAATCCTATCGTTCAATGGTGTACGGTGATGGACCTGCTTACCCTTCTGCGATGGAATGTGTAGAAGACTCTTACGAACATGGTATTTTTGATGAGTTCGTGATACCTTCAGTCATTACAGCGGAAGATGGGAAACCGGTAGCGACCATAAAAGATGATGATGCGGTTATTTTTTATAACTTCCGTCCAGACCGGGCAATTCAGATTTCAAATACGTTTACGAATAAGGATTTTCGATCATTTGACCGTGGTCCAGGTCATCCGAATAATCTGCATTTTGTCTGCTTGACACATTTTTCAGAAACTGTTGACGGATATGTTGCTTTTAAGCCAACAAATCTTGATAATACATTAGGAGAAGTACTTTCTCAAAATCAACTAACCCAGCTTCGCATTGCTGAAACTGAAAAGTATCCTCATGTGACATTTTTCATGAGCGGCGGACGTGAAGAGAAGTTTCCTGGAGAAGAGAGAATTTTAATTAATTCTCCGAAAGTTGCTACATATGATTTAAAGCCAGAAATGAGTGCCTATGAAGTCACGGATGCGTTGTTGGAACAAATTGAGGCGGACCGGTTTGATGCTATTCTCTTGAATTTTGCCAACCCGGATATGGTCGGCCATTCAGGGATGCTGGAGCCGACTATTAAAGCGATTGAAACCGTGGATGAATGCCTAGGTAAAATTGTCGATCTAATCGTCTCAAAAGGCGGAACAGTAATCATAACCGCTGACCATGGGAATGCTGATGAAGTTGTAACGCTTGAAGGCGACCCCATGACAGCCCATACAACAAATCCTGTGCCTGTCATTATCACTAAAAATCAGGTAACATTAAGAACAGGTGGTATCCTAGGTGATTTAGCTCCAACGATGCTTGATTTGCTTGGAGTCGAAAAACCTGTTGAAATGACAGGGAAATCCCTATTATCTAAATAAAATTGTGAATTGGAAAAGGAGAGATTTATAATGCCGTACATCGAACATGTATATGCACGCGAAGTGCTAGATTCTCGTGGTAATCCAACAGTAGAAGTAGAAATCCAAACAGAGTCCGGATACTTCGGACGAGCAATTGTACCATCAGGTGCTTCCACAGGAGAACACGAAGCAGTTGAGCTTCGTGACGGAGATAAATCTCGTTACCTGGGTAAAGGGGTACAAAAAGCAGTTGATAATGTAAATGAGATCATTGCTGAAGCTGTTATCGGTTTGGATGTAACAAACCAAGCAGGCCTCGACCTTACCATGATTGAACTGGATGGTACAGAAAACAAAGGAAACTTGGGAGCAAATGCAATCCTTGGTGTATCAATGGCTGCTGCCCACGCTGCTGCGGAATTTTCCGGTTTACCATTGTATCGTTACCTTGGAGGGTTCAATGCGAAACAACTTCCAACTCCAATGATGAACATCATTAACGGTGGATCACATGCCGATAACAATGTCGACTTCCAGGAATTTATGATTCTTCCTGTCGGCGCTCCTAGCTTCAAAGAAGCAGTTCGTATGGGTGCTGAAGTATTCCATGCCTTAAAATCTGTTCTTTCTGCTAAAGGCCTGAACACGGCTGTTGGTGATGAAGGAGGATTTGCGCCAAACCTTGGTTCAAACCGTGAAGCGTTACAAGTCATTATCGAGGCAATTGAAAAAGCAGGCTACAAAGCAGGCGAAGATATCTACCTTGGTATGGACGTAGCTTCATCTGAATTCTATAACAAAGAAACAGGCAAATACGATCTTGCAGGCGAAGGCCGCAATGGAGTAACATCCGAAGAAATGGTTGCTTTCTATGAAGAGCTAGTGAATGAATTCCCGATTCTTTCTATTGAAGACGGCTTGGATGAAAATGACTGGGATGGACACAAACTTTTAACTGAACGCATAGGTTCAAAAGTTCAATTAGTGGGTGACGATTTATTTGTAACCAACACGAAAAAATTGGCTGAAGGCATCGAAAAAGGCATCGGCAACTCCATCCTGATCAAAGTGAACCAAATTGGTACACTAACTGAAACGTTTGATGCGATCGAAATGGCAAAACGCGCTGGTTACACTGCAGTCGTTTCCCACCGTTCAGGTGAAACAGAAGATGCTACAATCGCTGACATCGCTGTTGCAACAAACGCAGGGCAAATCAAAACGGGATCTATGTCTCGTACAGACCGTATCGCTAAATACAACCAACTTCTTCGCATCGAAGACCAGCTTGGTGACTTGGCTGTATATGGTGGCTTGAAATCTTTCTATAACTTGAAGAAGTAATTATTTTGAAGTCCGCTTCTGACGAGAAGCAGATTTGATTAGTACAGATTAATGCTTTTGACCTTCTATTTAAATGTGGTAATCCACATTTAAATAGGAGGTTTTTTATTTATAAAGGATTTTTGAAGGAGTTCATGATAGAAATAAATAACTGGAAAGAATATTATCTAGTGGAAAAAGAATTTGGTGACACATTAATATATGTTTCTATTAAAGATATTAAACCTGATGAAGTTATTAAATACATTATGACGTTGTTAAATGGAAAAAGAGACGCGTATATAGGTTTTTATAATGATGATTAATTAATAAAGTAGGAGATGAAAATCTTCTTCTTTTTTATTTCAGTTGACATTAATAGATTTGGCAAAGGGAACTAGGTGGATTTCATGAAATCACATGCAATCGACCAACTTCTTCGCATTGAAGACAGCTTAGTGATCCTGCGGCTTGAAATCTTTCTATAACTTGTAGAAGTAATCTTCTAAAAAAGGCTGACTCTAAAATTCGTTGAAAGACGATAATACTGAGCCAGCTTTTTAATGAAAACCTTAATAACATTGGGTTCAAGCCTGATAAATAGATTTAATCAAACGTTTGATTAAATCGAATTCATCCAAAAAAAAGGTGCCGCATCTGGGCACCTTTTTTTATTTATCCGTTACAGCTTGTACGGGAACTGCATTATAGAATTCTTCTAATGTACTATTAGTTTCAAAAATTTCAGCAGCGGTATCAACACCAACATAGCGGATGTGCCATGGTTCGTATTTATAGCCTGTGATGCTTTCCTTGCCTTTTGGATAGCGGATAATATATCCGTATTCATGGGCGTGTTCGGCCAGCCATGTAGCTTCATTTGTGTCGCCGAAGCAGTCTTGAGCAGCGCATGCACCATCATGGGTCGTAACATCAATAGCTAGACCTGTTTCATGCTCGCTTGTTCCGGGCAGAGCACTGTAGGTTTTAGCTTTTTCTTCCCCATCTCTTTTCACATAGTTATTAAAGATAGAGATTTGTGTTTGGTGTGAGCGGTAGGCAGAGACGCCAGCTAAATGCATGTTTTCTTTTTCAGCAGCTTGGAACATTTTTTCAAGAGCTTCTCCTGCTTCTTTTCGCATCATTCTTTTTTCAATTTTATCTTGAAAGATGAAATCTACTTTTGGATAGAAGAGATCGTCAGGTTTGTAATCTTCCGGCAGACTGTATTGTTTATTGACAAGGACAGGTATGCTTTCCGGTTCGGCCAATGTCTGAAGCCCTTTCTGTGCGGGTTTAACAGTCGTATCGACTTCTACCTGGCGTTGGGCCGATTCATTTGAATCACTTTTCTCATTAGTTTCTGTCTCCGTATCTTGGGAGATCGGCTGTTCTTCTTTTTGCTCTTTTTTATCATCGTTGGATAGGTCAAATGAACATCCAGCTAATAGAATAAAAGTTGAAAGAGCAGTTGCTGCAAATATAGGTTTTAACATATGAAAGGCCCCTTGCTTTTAAAATAAGATTTCCAAAAGATAAAGTTTTTACAATATTACCGGGATAAATAGTCCCTTGTTAATTCACTCTGATATTTATCCAGAAATAATCCAATCCAGACTACCATCAACAAAAAAGGATAATCATTACGGACTGCGGCTTCAACGACTGGTGTAGACCAAAAGTGCGAAAGGAAACCAGATGACATTCTGATTGTCTCAAATGTGACTAGGGCGTGTAGCGATAGCCAGAGAATCGTAAGGGTATTAGTTCCAAACCCAATAACTGCGGCTATGATACTCAGTAAAACAGCTGCTGCCCCCATTAGAAGGACATGGAAGCTTGATTGGAAAAAGTCGATACTGCTATTGGAAAGTCCATTATAAATAATAGCAGTAAAATAAATTGTTGTCGTGATATATGCAGCGAATAATATGTACCGGTTTCCATGATACTTAGCTAGCAACAATAAAAGCGGTGATAGGATGATTAACAGGACACTCATAAGATTGCTACCGCCTGTCCATAAAGAATAACCGGCAACCGCCGAGAATAGGATGGTCAGGAGATCAAGAATCCGAAGTATGGACTTAAACATGGTGACACCTCTTTCTTCTCTTTAAGTAAATTATCTCAAACTTTGATTCAAAAAGAAAACAAGGACTATAAAAGTTTAGAAGTTCTTACCATAAAATCATAACAAAGATTGTAGATATTTATTGGGTGTGGTAAAGTTAAATTAATTGTATTGGTCCTTCAGGAGGTGTAATTGCATGCATGCAATTCTCATAACGCTTTTAGTGATTGTTAGTATCGCTCTTATTGTGACGGTATTGCTTCAATCAGGAAAAAGCGCAGGTTTATCAGGTGCGATTGCCGGTGGTGCTGAACAGTTATTCGGAAAACAAAAAGCACGCGGCTTAGACCTAATTTTACATCGGGCAACGATAGTATTAGCTGTTTTATTCTTTGCTTTAACTTTACTTGTTGCATTCTTTGATGTGTAATGGATCAAAAATGAGTCTAGCTAAATAGCTAGGCTTTTTTCTTTGCACCATAGTTGTATGTATAGATATAGTAATTTTAGCACTTAATGATAAAATACAGAAATTTTTTTGGATGCTATTTACAAATAAAGGAGCTTATAATCATGAAAATCAAGCTGCAACAGCCCTTTACTTTTGAAGGCGGAAAAAGAGCTGTCTTACTTTTACACGGATTTACGGGAAATTCTGCAGATGTACGTATGCTTGGCCGATACTTGGAGAAACAGGGATACACCTGTCATGCCCCACACTATAAAGGACATGGTGTGCCACCAGAGGAATTGGTAAAAACGGGTCCTGCTGATTGGTGGAAAGATGTCATGATGGCCTATGATTTTTTAAAAAGCAAAGGCCATGAAGAAATTGCTGTTGCTGGACTCTCATTAGGAGGCGTATTTTCTCTGAAATTAGGTTACACTGTACCTATAAAGGGTATCGTATCAATGTGTGCGCCTATGTATATTAAAAGTGAAGAAATGATGTATAAAGGAGTATTGGAGTACGCCAGAGAATTTAAGAAGTACGAAGGGAAAACACAAGAACAAATAGAGCAGGAAATGGACCGCTTTGCTGACAAACCTATGAATACATTGAAAGCTCTTCAGGAATTGATAACTGATGTACGAGAGCACGTCGATCATATCTACACGCCGACATTTGTCGTGCAGGGTCGGCATGATGATGTAATCAATCCGAAAAGTGCCGATATTATTTATGAAGCTATCGAATCACCTGTTAAACAAATCAAGTGGTATGAAGAATCCGGTCATGTCATAACCCTTGATAAAGAACGTAACCAGTTGCATGAAGATGTATTTGAATTTTTAGAAAGTCTGGATTGGTCCGAATAACAAATTTATCATACCCTGAATAGGAGGGGTTTTATGGAAGATAACATTCAAGAACACATAAACAAGCTTTTGACGTATATGACAGACGAAGCGTATAAGCCATTAACAGTACAAGAACTTGAAGAGGCTCTAAAAATCGAAGACTCAGCAGACTTCAAGAATTTCGTGAAGGCGCTAGTTAAGATGGAAGAAAAGGGATTGGTAGTCAGAACGAGAAGCAATCGTTACGGTCTGCCGCAAAAAATGAACTTATTTCGCGGTAAGTTAACAGGACATGCTAAGGGCTTCGCATTTGTTACACCTGAAGATAATCCAGGAATGGATGATATTTTCATTCCGCCAAATGAAACAGGTACAGCAATGCATGGAGATATCGTCATGGTCCGTGTTTCTTCAGAAACATCTGGCTCAAGACAAGAAGGTACAGTGATTAGAATACTTGAACGCGGAATTACACAAGTAGTCGGTACATACTCCGAGAGTAAAAGTTTTGGTTTTGTCATCCCAGATGATAAAAAAATTGCGAATGATATTTTCATTCCACAGCATGCTTCTCATGGAGCGGTAGAGGGTCATAAGGTTGTTGTTAAGCTGACTTCTTATCCTGAAGGACGTGTAAGTGCAGAAGGAGAAGTCATTGAAATTCTTGGGCATAAGAATGACCCTGGCGTGGATATTCTGTCAGTAATTCATAAATATGGTTTGCCAATGGAGTTCCCTGAAGAAGTCATGGAGCAAGCTAATGCCGTTTCGGATACCATTGAAGAAAGTGAAATTGGCAACCGCAGGGATTTGCGTAATGATGTATTAGTAACGATAGATGGAGCGGATGCGAAGGACTTGGATGATGCTGTTACGGTTTCTAAACTTGAAAATGGCAATTACAAGTTGGGTGTACATATTGCTGACGTAAGCCATTATGTGAAGGAAGGTTCACCGATCGATAAGGAAGCTCTTGAAAGAGGTACGAGCGTTTATTTGGTGGACAGGGTTATTCCTATGATTCCGCATCGTTTATCGAATGGTATTTGTTCTTTGAACCCTCAAGTTGATCGTTTTACACTATCGTGTGAAATGGAAATCACGCCAAATGGCGATGTCGTCAATCATGAAATTTTTGAAAGTGTCATTAAAACGACGGAACGAATGACTTATGGCAATGTGAACAAAATTCTTGTGGACAAAGATGAAGAACAACTCGAACGCTATGAAGCGCTGGTACCTATGTTCCAGGACATGGAGAAGTTAGCGGCCATTCTTCGTAAAAAGCGGATGAACCGCGGTGCAATCGACTTTGATTTTAATGAAGCGAGAGTCATTGTGGATGAAGAAGGACATCCCACTGAAGTTGTATTACGTGAAAGATCAGTTGCGGAAAAGCTGATTGAAGAGTTCATGCTTGCAGCTAACGAAGCTGTTGCAGAGCATTTCCATCGTCTTGATGTACCTTTCATTTACCGTATTCATGAGGATCCGAAACCTGAAAAACTGCAGCGTTTCTTTGAATTCATTACGAACTTCGGATATATTGTTCGAGGATCGGCCAATGATGTTCATCCAAAGGCTTTACAGGAAATCATTGAGGCTGTTGCTGGAAAACCGGAAGAAACGGTTATTTCAACCGTAATGCTTCGTTCAATGCAACAGGCTAAATATGATCCGGAGAGTTTGGGTCACTTTGGCTTATCAGCTGAGTTTTATACCCATTTCACATCACCGATACGCCGTTACCCGGATTTAATCGTGCATCGTTTAATTCGGACCTATTTGGTGGAGGGTAAACTAGATCAAGCTACCAAGGAAAAGTGGAATGCCATTTTACCTGAGATTGCCGATCATACGTCGAAGCGCGAACGTCGCTCAGTCGATGCTGAGCGGGAAACCGATGATTTGAAGAAAGCAGAGTACATGCTTGATAAAATTGGTGAAGAATACACCGGTATCATTGGATCTGTTACGAACTTCGGAATGTTTGTTGAGCTGCCGAATACCATTGAGGGGCTTGTTCATGTCAGCTTTATGACGGATGATTATTACCGCTTTGATGAGCGTCAGCTTGCGATGATCGGGGAACGAACAGGTAAGGTATTCCGGATTGGCGATGAGATAGACATACGTGTTTCCAACGTGAATAAAGAGGAACGGGCCATTGATTTTGAAATCATCGGCATGAAAGTTAGCCGTCCTCGTCCTTCTGGGGAGAAGAAAATATTCAAGGCTAATTCAGGTGAGCGTAAACGAGGCCGCGGTGGTAATTCGGGCCGTAACGAAAGCAAAGGCGGAAGCCGTGGAGGCAATCGCAATAGTGATTCGTCTTCTTCAGAAAGAAAACCGAAAAAGAAGAAAAAATTCTTTGAAAATGCGCCCGCTGCTAAGCGCAAAAGAAAACCTAAAAAGAGATAAGATTGAGGAGAGAGGATGATCCAGTCATCCTCTCCCTGATTGGATGATAAAGGGGAGAGTTAGATGCCAAAAGGCTCAGGGAAGCAATTAGCACAAAATAAAAAAGCATTTCATGATTTCTTTATTGAAGATACCTTTGAAGCAGGAATTGTTTTGCAAGGGACAGAAATCAAATCGATTCGGGCTGGAAAAGCCAATTTAAAGGATTCCTTTGCCAAAATTGAAAACGGCGAATTGTATCTACATAATATGCATGTCAGCCCTTATGAGCAAGGAAACCGTTACAATCATGATCCATTACGGACACGAAAACTTCTCCTGCACAAAAAGGAAATTAATAAGCTTATTGGGGAAACGAAAGAAACAGGATACACAATTGTACCCTTGAAAATGTATTTGAAAAATGGCTTTGCCAAGGTTTTAATTGGGCTGGGTAAAGGGAAGAAACAATATGACAAGCGTGAAGACCTGAAGAAGAAGGAAGCGAAACGTGATATTGAACGTGCTTTTCGCGACAGACAGAAGATGTAGAACTGCCAAGACCTTACAATTGATTTTTTAAATGAATCTGTTATAATTAATCCTGTACCGATGACAACTGAATATCAGCACAACTTGCTGACTATTCTTTTCTCGTACGCTCCATTTTAATCATGGGGACGTTACGGATTCGACAGGGATAGTTCGAGCTTAAGTTGCGAGTCGAGGGGATCGGCCTCGTTAAAACGTCAACGCCTATAACTGGCAAACAAAACAACAACCTAGCTTTCGCTGCGTAACAACAGTCGATAGCTGTTCCTCCCTCCATGGCCCACGTGGTAGGGTAAGGGACTCACTCTAAGTGGGATACGCCGGAATCCACCGTCTGAGGATGAAGGAAGAGACCAATCAGACTAGCTGCTCTGCCGCCTGTCGATAGGCTAATGAGTTCGCGAAATGCGAATATATCGACTACACTCGTAGAAGCTTAAGTGCCGTTATGTCTGGACGTGGGTTCGACTCCCACCGTCTCCACCAATACATATATTGGTGGTTTTTTATTTTTATATAACAGGAAGCGTAACTTTTCATAAAATGCGGGGTTATGCTTCCTTTTTTGTTATGCAATAATATGCTTCCACAAAGTTAACGTTAACTCACTTATTGTGGTTTTATAAAAAAGATTGATCATTTAAAACAAAGTTAGATTATTTAAAATAAAGATTGATAATTTATAATAAAGCAACACTTATTAGGATAGCGTCAGGAAAATGCGGAGTTACAACGTTAAGAAAGTTTTAATGGTCCTTAAAGAATTTAGGGTGATCATTTTCTCTGAATTAATCCCGTAAATTAATATGATCCCATCCTAAAGTAGATATACGATGTAAAAAGTCACCATTAAAATTACCTAATCCGAGATGAATTATATGGAATTGCAATATCTGAAAAATAACAAAGCATATCTGAGATTTCTCAGATATGCTTTCATTTTAAATACACTAAATAATAATGTTGACTATTTTAGTTATGTGATTCCCTTTCGTATTTTTGAATGGCTACTTTTTTAGGCATTAAACATGCAAAAATTAATGCTACAAAAGATACGAATAACATAAATACATAGGCGTCACTTGAGCTGAAGATAGAAGATAATTTCGCTAGTTGTATAGCTGAAATGTCTCCATTTTCAATGGATAACTGAGAAGCATGCGAAGTTGCTTGAATTGTATACACTGTGATGATAACTGCTGTTCCTATAGCACCTGCTAATTGGCGAATGGTATTATTTACTGCTGAACCATGTGAACCCAATTCTTTGGGTAAAGCATTCAGCCCTGCTGTATTTAAAGGCATCGAAATGAAACTTAATCCAATTCGTAAAATAATGGTACGAACCATTAAATACATATAAGTTGTGGATTCGGTCAAATCAATTGCACCCCACATCGAAATAATGATAAATACTAAACCTGTAATAAAGAGTGGTTTCGCCCCGTATTTATCATACATTTTACCTGTGATAGGTGATAAGAAGGCATTAATCACGGCTCCAGGTAATAGAAGTAGACCTGATTCAAATGCGGTAAAACCTCGTCCATTTTGCAAGTAAATTGGTAAAAGAATTAGATCGGCATACATAATCATCGTAATGAGTATGTTAATGACTGATGTAAGAGTGAAAATTTTATACTTAAATACGGATAAATTTAATAATGGATCGTTAGACTTTATTTGACGTAAACAGAATAGAGTTGTAACGATTATTCCGATGATGATTGTTGTAATAACAACTGGATGTGTCCATCCTTTGCTTCCTGCACTACTAAATCCAAATAAAATACAACCAAAGCCAATCGTTGATATAATGACACTTACGATATCTAATTTTGCTTTTGTTGTGTCTGCAACATTCATTAAATATTTAAAAGCAAGAATAATGACGATTAATACTATTGGAGCTAATCCAATAAATAGCCATCTCCATGATACATATTCAATGATAAAGCCAGATATTGTTGGAGCGATGGCTGGGGCAAAAATTATGGCAAAGCCGATAGTTCCCATAATACTTCCACGCTTTTCACTCGGGTATAAATACAAAATAACCGTCATCATTAGTGGCATAATAATTCCTGCCCCAATTGCTTGAATCATTCTTCCTGTTAATAGAATGCTAAAGTT
Source organism: Peribacillus sp. P4_C12 (assembly GCF_056402095.1). Taxonomy (NCBI): domain Bacteria; kingdom Bacillati; phylum Bacillota; class Bacilli; order Caryophanales; family Bacillaceae; genus Peribacillus; species Peribacillus sp. P4_C12. Next base: position 10,768 of record NZ_JBFUIB010000020.1, on the reverse strand, counting down.
CATGGCACAGGCACATAGCACAGTCCCCATGAACAAAAAGAACATCGAGCTAATAAACAGCTGCCTTGTTGTAAAACGTTTCATTAAAAACGCAGTAATCGGCACTAAAATACCGTTTACGAGCATAAAGCCTGTTGATAGCCATTGTACAGTTGCGGCCGTAACATGAAATATCTCCATAAAATTACTCATTGCTACATTTAATAGTGTTTGATTTAATGTTGATAAAAAACAGCCAGCAATCAGGACCATTAATAAGATTTTTTTATTTTTTTCCGCTATTTCCTTCTGCATTAATAAACTCCTTTATTCTAGACTTGAATTATCGACACCGTGTCGATAAAATCAATAGTAACAAGATATATATTCTTTGACCATGAACAGTTTTTTTAAAAATGTTCACTACTCGACATAAAACATATATGATGTTGAGAAAGTCAAAGGAAAATCTATAAAGGGGGTTAAAAATGTCTACACCTAAAAAAGAAGATCCTCGTACAATTCGTTCAAGAGAAATGTTTAAAAATGCCGTCTTTTCTCTTTTATGTGAGGACCCCACCATTTCAAACTTAACGGTTCAGAAAGTCGCAGCCAAAGCAGAATTAAATCGGACAACATTTTACTTACATTATCAAGATATTCAAGATTTACTAACGCAAATCACCAACGAGATTTCAAATGAGCTTTCTAATAAAATTGTTGATTTAATACATGCAAAAGATTTATCAGAAAAACAAAAGCTAACACAATTTCTTGATTATTTATATATCCATCGAAATTATTTACTTATTATATTTAAAATGAATCAATTTGAGGAGCAATTGTTTTTATTTTTAAAGCAACTAGTAGAAACAAGAAGAAAGAATACCAAAAAGGATTTACCTGCTGACTATGTCGCGGTTGATATTAAAACAGCTTCATTGGTAGGCATCATCATGTGGTGGATAACGAAGGGGCTTCATTTTAGTTCAGATTATATTGCAAATCAAATTTATTTAATGTACAAAGTGCAATGATTCTAAATCATTCATCCATATTATTAATAAACATTGGAATCAGTAAATGATGAAAATTAAAAGGACCATTAAAGTTATTCTTTTACAAGTAAGAGTGTAAAGTAGGAACAAGTAACGAATAAAGCCCAATTYCTCAATTTTAATGCTGAGAAATTGGRCTTTTTATATTGGCATTTCCTTAACGTTGTAAATCCGCATTTTCCTGACGCTTATTAATCGCCAAAAAATTAACATTTTGTTTACGAATGTTCACTCTTAAGACGTCCACCTCAAACGGATCATATTCATAAATAATGAATAACTATCTCTAAGTAAAGAAGAAAGAAAACAATGTAAATTAGGGCTGTTACCCTTATTTGCATATACCAATTAATATCAATGGAAAATATTATCATTGATACAAAAATATAAAGGGGAAATTTAAATGAAGTGTCCCCTTTGAAAAGGTTATTTGAAAAAAGGACTAGGCGGCACAAAAAAGATGATTTCTGTATTTTACTTGGGCATAGGCGAAATAGTTTTTCTCTTATTTACCAGTTAAATACCAGCGGTAACCAGTGTTACAAAAAGTTGCCGGTTGTTTCACCCTCCAAAATGTATGACAATTAACGTAACAAAAAAGCAGACAAACACATAGGAGGGAAATAATGAAAAATAAGAGATTGCTACTTTCAATAATTGCATGCATGGCCATTATTTTTTCTGTTGTTACTATTCAGCCTTCTGATTCCAAAGCACAGACAAACAGCCATGATCCAGTTATCTTCATTCACGGAGCCGGCGGTAATAGCTCGAACTTTAACAGCATTAAGAATTACCTGAAAACACAAGGCTGGTCCGATAATGAACTATATGCCATCGAAATGGTGGATAAATCGGGTAATAGCTTGAATAATGCAAAACAGCTAGCTCCTTATGTAGATGAAGTGTTAAAGAAAACAGGAAAGAATAAGGTTGATATTATTGGACACAGCGCGGGAGGCATCAATACCCTGACTTATATTCTCCTCAATGGCGGCGGAAGTAAGGTGAACGATGTGGTGACGTTGGGTTCTCCAAACAAATTTGTAACATCGAAAGCTCCCGTAGGTACAGATCCTACCCGTAAAATCCGTTATACTTCGATTTACAGTACCAGCGACTATGTTGTACCTACTTCGCTTTCAATACTTCAGGGAGCGAAAAACGTTCAAATTAGCGGTGTAGACCACGTGGGAATGCTCTGGAACAGTAAAGTCAACGAGCTGATTAAAGAAGGCTTGAATGGCGGAGGGACAAATACAAATTAACAAAAGATTCTTATCTTGAACTTAGTTTTTTCAGCAATATTAAACACATACCGCCTAATGCTTTACTAGAATGTTAATCGAAGCCAGAACGAATAACAATAATCTATAAGCATGTAGCACAAAGAAGATGATTTCCTGTATTTAATAGGGGTCATCTTCTTTAAGTTCCATTGATATCTGAAATTGTTATAGTACGTCAGCTATGTAGGACGGACTTGTTAAGCAGGTCCGTTATTGGTCGATATATCAAATAAATTGTAGATAAATAGATGTTTTCGTAGAAATAACTCAATTTTCGTAGATATATCCCGAATTTCGAAGATAAACTACATTTCGAAAGAAAATGCTGCTACCAATTAAAGGAATATCACTTGTTATGTAGAATCAATTGTAAGAAACCTAGATTGGAGTGATAAAATGATTGTAAAAGAACGAAAAGTTCCTCTTTCTATCCTTAAATTACGAGCCTTGGCGCACAGGCTTCCTCAGTCCCATCCTAAAATCCCCTCAATAATGAATGAACTCAAAAAAAGAGAAGCGGGTTTTAAAGGGGAAAGTGCAATTGATTTTCCTTTAAGTTTTCTTGAACCGAAAAACTATTTCATCTTCCACGATTTAAGGTTACAGGATCAATCCCGATTTTTTCAAATGGATACCTTATTAGTATCCAAAAAATTTGCCCTTATTATAGAAGTGAAGAACATAGCTGGTTCAATCTACTTTGATCCACATTTCAATCAACTCATTCGAAAGAAAGAAGGAAAAGAAACGGCATTTCCAGATCCTATTATTCAAGTCAGCCGCCAGGAATCACAGTTAAAGAATTGGTTCTTGAAAAATGGATTTTCGGCGCTGCCCATTCTTTCTTTGGTTGTTATTAGTAATCCACAAACAATCATACGTACGTCTCCTGAAAACCGTAAACTACACTACAAAGTAATCCATCGCGACATGCTTCCCTCTAATATTAATAGGATAGAACAATCTATTAAAAATCCAACATTTTGTGAAAAAGAATTGAAAAAAATAATTCGGGTAATAAATAGGAATCATATCGAAGCAGATTTTTCTGTCTTGGAACGTTATACCCTCAAGTTGGATATGAGCATCCTTACTTAATAGTTGGCAATTGTCGCAAAACCATGTACCATGTCTTCTTAATAACGGGCTCTCCTTGCAATTCTCACATATGACTCCTTTGATAAGTTCCCCCGCATTACAAGATTATTTTTTCCTTATCGGATCGACTATAACCAATCGTCAATTGAGGGAGTTTTTACTTGTTTCATCTTCTGCTAGTGCTACGAGAATATTGCAATCATTGAATCTAACAAGTAGTGGGGCGAATAAGGGGAGAGTATACAGCTTGTCTTTTAATGAGTAAAAAAGAGGCCGACTCTTAAGAGTCAACCTCTGTACAATTATGCTTGATTGATAATATCTTCTGCTAAAGATGTAAAGGTTTCTCCAATGTACGATTCTTCATCAAAGACAGAGGCGTCGTTATTTTCTTTGCGGTTTGAGAATGGGATGGTAGAGATTACTTCRGTTTCAAGTCGTTGTGCCAAAATGGCCCCGCCGCCTTTTCCAAACAGGTAATTCCTCGATCCGTCCTGTTCTTCAAAATAAGCCATGTTCTCAATAACACCCAAGATTTCATGTTGGGTATGTTTGGCCATTGCACCTGCTCTTGAGGCGACAAAAGAGGCGACATTATGCGGCGTAGTAACAACAATTTCCTTAGCTTGAGGGATCATTGCCGCTACGTCGATGGCTACGTCTCCAGTTCCAGGAGGTAAATCAAGCAGCAGGTAATCCAGTTCTCCCCAATGCGTGTTCACAAGGAAGTTTTTTATCCATTTATTAAGCATAGGTCCCCGCCACATAACAGGATTATCATCTGCTGCAAAAAATCCCATGGACATGACCTTCACACCATGACTGACAACGGGAATGACGGTTTGGTCAATCATCGTTGGTTTTTGGCTAATCGCCATCATTGCAGGGACACTGAAGCCATATATATCAGCATCTAAAATGCCCACACGTTTGCCCATTCGTGCTAAAGAGACTGCGAGATTAATCGTAACAGTTGATTTTCCAACGCCTCCTTTACCGCTTGTCACGGCAATGAAGGTCACACCTGAATCAGGGCGAAGCATATTAGGCATACCCGTTTCAGTGGTTGCATTGCTTTTTAGTAATTTCGTCAAGGCTTCTCGTTCTTCTTTAGTCATCGAGCCAAATTGTAAAGACACAGTTGAAGCACCGATGGCTTTCAGTGAGTTTTCAATATCTTCCTGAATCTTCACTTTTAAAGGACAGCCTTGAATGGTTAACACCACTTCTAACTGGATATGGGTACCTTCGATTTTGATATTTCTAACCATATTCAACTCTACAATACTTTTATGCAATTCAGGATCTTCGACATGTTTCAAAGCATCCATGACTTTTTCATGTGTTAGCATTTCATCCATCCTTTTGTTTTCAATATCGTCGTGCATGATAGAAAAAAGACTCAAAAGAAGGATGAACTTCTTTTAAGTCTTAATCTATTTGTTGAGAGAAAGCTTACTTTTGGGGATAGTCACTTGTAAAAAAGGTTCTAAATCTATTCTTTTAGTTCCTTACCCATTCCTTTTAGGAAATGGATGCCAAAACCGATTGCTCGATTTATATCTGGGTCATTTAATGTTTTCATTAAATTCATTACACCAATTTTCTTATCGGTCTGTAGGAATTTGTTGGCTTCATCGACTCCTGCTAGTGCACTGTTAAGTAGTTTTGTAGATTGTGCGGCATCAGCGTTCATCAAGGCTCCTGTTGCTCCCATAAGGGTATTGATTAAATTGGTTACAGGTTGTCTTGTGACTTGTTGAAGAGCGATTTTTGCAATTTGTTCTTTTCCTTGAAGCATGGAATTCGCAGCTTCAAGGACACCTGATTCATTAAGTTCACCGAGGATTTTAAACATATTGTTCAACACATCCTCATTGTTGGTGACAAGCGTTTTTAGTTCTTCGAGTTTTTGTAGCTTTATTTCTTCCTCTGTTATAGGATTATGGATTTCCGTAATTGGAGCTGCCATGAGCTTCACCCTCCTTTAATTATTTATCCGTTAAGTGAACATACCCTGGACGAGCCCACTTACGTTCTACCTCAACACCATTTTGAGGATGACGTTTTTTATTTCGTGGATTAGATCCCGGTAATGGAGTGTCTCCGCTTTTACTTAATACTTCCATGCGAACCATCGTTTGTTTATAAGCAGGCGTACTTGTACGGTTATCATACACAGGACCTGTCAGGAAATTAATGGCTGAATCTTTGTCAACTGAGTTCATCGGTAAGAAAAGCTCATTTGCTTGTACTCGGTCTGTGATAAGAACCTTTAATTTAACGGCTCCGAACGGTGACACTAAGCGTACGAGTCCGCCGTCATTGACTTTCCGTTCTTTTGCAAGCTCAGGAGAAACCTCAACGAATATATCAGGAACTTTAGATTGAATTCCATTGGATTTATTCGTCATATTTCCTTCATGGAAATGTTCAAGCATACGTCCATTGTTGATATGAAGATCATATTCCTCTGGGAACTGAGCAGGCTCCACCCAATCAGATAGAGCAAAACGGGCTTTCTTATCAGGGAAGTTGAAGCCATCCACATAAAGAAGCGGCGTGCTAGTTCCATCATGGCTTCCCCATAGGAAGCTGTTCCAGCCTTCAAGGACTTCATAATTCGCTCCGCTGAATATTGGAGATAGGCTCGCCATTTCCGCATAAATTTCACTTGGATGATTGAAGTTCCAATCCGCTCCTAAGCGTTTAGCAATTTCTTGGGTGATCCACCAGTCTGCTTTAGCTTCTCCTAAAGTAGGCAGTGCTTGGTATAAACGCTGTACGCGACGTTCTGTATTAGTGAACGTTCCGTCTTTTTCAAGAGATGGTACTCCTGGTAATACGACGTCTGCATATTGAGCTGTTCTAGAAAGGAAAATATCTTGAACAACAAAGAAATCTAAGCTTGATAACACCTTATGGACGTGGTTGGCATCGGAATCGACAAGTGCCATATCTTCACCGACAAGGTACATTGCTTTCATATCGCCTTTTTCAATAGCGTGAAGCATTTCGATATTGTTCATACCTGGTTTTCCATCAATTTTTACTCCATATGCTTTTTCGAATTTAGCACGTGCTACATCATCAGAAATATGCTGATATCCTGGAAGCCATGTTGGAAGAGTACCCATATCGCAAGCACCTTGTACATTGTTATGGCCGCGGAGCGGATAAGCTCCAGCTCCTGGACGACGGTAGTTTCCTGTAGCTAGTAAAAGGTTGGAAATCGCAGCGGAAGTATCGGAACCTCCAGTGTTTTGTGTTACACCCATTCCCCAAAGAATACAAGTCCCGTCAGCATCACGAATCATTTCAGCTACTTGAATTAGTGTTTCTTTTGAAATCCCTGTGTTTAGTTCTGCATATTCTAAGGTATATTTCTTAAGTATCTCTTTATAATCGTCGAAGAAGTTCACATTTTCATTGATGAATTCTTGATCATGCCAACCTTGATCGATCATATATTTTGTAACGGCCATTAGCCATACTTGGTCCGTACCTTGCTTTGGTCTCATAAAGATATCAGAACGCTCTGCCATTTCATTTTTACGAAGATCTGAAACAATCAGTTTTTGACCATGAAGCTTATGTGCCCGCTTAACGCGTGTTGCTAGTACAGGATGGCCTTCAGCCGGGTTTGCCCCAACGATAATGACAAGACCTGCTGCGGCGATATCTTTAATCGTTCCAGCATCTCCACCCATGCCGACTGTACGGAACAATCCATCTGTTGCTGGAGATTGACAGTAACGGGAGCAATTGTCGACGTTATTCGTTTCGAAAACTTGACGTGCTAGTTTTTGAATTACATAGTTTTCTTCATTCGTAATTTTAGATGAAGAAATGAAACCTACAGAATTACCTCCGTGCTGTTGTTTGATTGAACCTAATCTAGATGCAATTAAATCAAGTGCTTCATCCCAGCTTGATTCAACAAATTGTCCATTTTTACGAATTAGGGGCTTAGTTAACCGTTTTTCAGAGTTTACGAAGTCCCAACCGAATTTCCCTTTAACACAAGTGGAAATCGCATTAACAGGGCCTTCATGAGTTGGTTGGATTTTAAGGATTTTTCGGCCTTTTGTCCAAACTTCGAATGAGCAGCCTACCCCACAGAACGTACAGACTGTTTTTGTCTTCTTCGTCCGAGTGTCTCGCATTGCTGCTTCAATTTCTGAAATGGCAAAAATACCACTGTAGCCAGGTTCTACTTCTTTAACAAGATCAATCATTGGCTCAAGCATGTCGTTTTTCAAACCTGACATGAAACCAGCTTCACCAAGCATTGATTTCTCCATTAATGCATTACAAGGACAAATGGTTACACACTGTCCGCAACCGACACAAGATGAGTTGTTAATATCTGTTCCTTCATCCCATATTACCCGAGGGCGATCTGCTTCCCAGTCAATGGATAGCGTTTCATTGACCTGAAGGTTTTGGCAGACTTCTACGCATTGTCCGCATGCAATACATTGATTAGCATCATAGCGGTAAAAAGGATGGGACATATCAACGTCACCCAATTTCACTTTCGGTGTGTAAGGATATTTTTGATGTTCAATTTCCATTAATTCTGCGGTGTTATGAAGTTTACAATTTCCATTATTATTATCACATACTGTACAGTATAAAGAATGATTTTCCAGGATCCGGTCCATTGCTTCGGTTTGGGCTTCTTTTGCCTTGCTTGAGTCTAAGGTAATATCCATACCGCTCACTGCCGCAGTCGAGCAGGATCGGACGAGTTTCCCATTTACCTCTACGATACATGTATCACATGTTTGGATCGGATCTACTTCAGGAACATAACAAATTTGTGGATGAGCTATCTCATTTTGATTGATAACTTCCAGTATTGTTGATCCGTTTTTTGCTGTATAGTCCAAATCATTAATTTTTATAGTAATATTTGAATCGCTCATAATATTTCCCCCTTTTATAGCCGAAAACACGAAAAAAACCACCATGATTACACCTCCGGCTCTGAACGGTGGTGTAAGTCATGGTGGAATAGTTTAATAGCAAAACTTGCCAATATACCAATCCATACCATTATGTATGGGTATTGAGAAAAGATAGAAACACAACAGTACACTATTGCGTACCCAACTTTTATTACTAATATTATACCTTTTATTTCAAAAAGAAACAATCCTGTATAGGAGCTACCATTTCCAAATTCCTTTCGTTTTTTTTCTTGTTGATTTATGATAAGAAAATTGAGAAGTCAATTCCGTGAATTGGAGTGAGGGTAATATGTCAAAAGTAATTCATGAATTCAATGATATGATTCGTAAGCTTCGCAAGGAACTATTCGGGAAAGGTCCGGAGCGTATCCACACAGTTTTTGTTGAAAACATGGCCGTCTCAACGTTATACGGGAATTTAACTCCGACGGAAATGTTCATATCAAGCACAGAGGAAGGAAAAGAGATGGTCCATTCAGCCAGAACTAAAATGATTCAGGATGTATACTCAGTGAATCCTCCGGAAGGAATGGAAAAACTGGTTGGAGCTAAACTAGTCCATTTGTTTTCAGATATAAAAGTAAAAGAAAATATAGCGATTTCCGTATTTGTCTTTGATAAGGAAATAGCGGAAGAACTAAACGGGCATTGACCAACCTCTAGAAGATATAGGTTCCTAACATATTAGGTCAATTAGCTCCTAGACATTAAAAGGAGTGGGGACATGAAAGCAATTGAAATGAAGCGGGACATTATCCGTATAGCTAATGGAGAAGTTGAGAGAACAGAAGATACGATCGTGACGGAGTTTCCTGTTACTGTGAAAATAAATGGACAAGAATTTGTTACCATGGTTTGTACACCTGAATACATCGAAGATATGGTCATTGGTTACTTGGCTTCTGAAGGAATTATCAAAAAATATGAAGAAATAAAGGAAATTTGGGTGCAAGAAAAAGAAGGTTTTGTTCATGTGAAAACGGATAAGGTGAACCCATACTACCAGGACTTTCAAAATAAGCGGTATATTACGTCTTGCTGTGGGATGAGCAGGCAAGGATTTGTCTTTGTAAACGATGCACTGACTGCTAAGAAAATGGATAATATTTCAGTAAAGCTTACACCTGATGATTGCTTCCGCTTGATGAAGGATTTGCAAAATTCTGCTGTCACGTTTCAAAATACGGGTGGAGTTCACAATGCTGCGTTATGTGATGTCGATGGCCTCGTATTAAGTCGGATGGATATTGGACGGCATAATGCTTTGGACAAAATATATGGATATTGCTTGAAAAATGGTATTTCGATAGAAGGAAAAGCTATCGTGTTCAGTGGCCGGATTTCATCGGAAATTTTATTGAAAGTGGCGAAGATTGGTTGTGAACTTATACTCTCAAAATCTGCTCCAACAGAATTAGCTTTGGAGTTAGCTGAAGGATTAGGAATTACGACGGTCGGATTTATTCGTAATGATTCCATGAATATCTATACATGTCCTGAAAGAATTCAATTAACTGAATAAATGAGCATATTCTTCTTGAATGTTGCCACCCCCCACTAGGGAAAAGGGAGGAGAATTTGCTTAAAGGTAAAAAGGTCCTTGCCGACATGGCTCGGACCTTTTTTTGACTTTGTTAAATAATATATCCTTCAAGCCTTTTGTGGTACAGTTTGGGTAAAACAATTACTGGAAAGTGGTATCGGAGGAAAGTCAATGGATGAAAGGGATTGGCATATTTTAAAGGTTTTATATCAAAAAAAGAATATTACTAAAACCGCGCAAAGTTTATATATCTCGCAACCTTCTTTAACAAAACGAATTCAACAAATCGAGAAAGAATTTAATTTGAAGATTGTGGAGCGGGGAACAAGAGGTGTCCAGTTTACCCCTCAAGGGGAGTACTTGGCGAACTGTGCTGATGAGATGCTGATAAGGCTCCGTCAGATAAAAGAGACTGCGTTTAACATGGGACAGGAGATTAGTGGAACGTTGCGATTGGGAGTTTCCAACTATATTACGCTTCATAAGTTGCCGGGCCTGTTGAAAATTTTTCGTGAACAATTTCCTAAGGTTGATTTTAATGTGACAACGGGTTGGAGTAAGGAAATACTAAACCTCATTTACAACGAAGAAGTCCATGTTGGGATTGTACGTGGGGACTATCAATGGTCGGAATCAAGGCATCATCTTTTTGAGGAAACGATTTGTATCGCTTCAAAGGAAAAAATTGATATCCAGGACCTTCCATCTTTGCCGAGGATTGATTATGGGACCGACGCTCTTTTAAAATCGATGATTGATAATTGGTGGAGAAGGAATTTCTCCAGACCCCCTTTGGTTGGAATGGAAGTGGATAAGGGTGATACA
>NZ_JBFUIB010000019.1:0-35863 GCF_056402095.1 Peribacillus sp. P4_C12 | reverse complement strand
GGTCAATAGTTACTTTGTACCCAATGCGGTTTTTAAAATAGAAAATAGTTGAATGTAATTTACCATCCCTTACGATTCAATAAAGAAGTAATATGCGCAAGATGATGTCGACCATGCCACGAGTAAATACCTATATTTTCACCTACTGAAACTTCTCCTGAATCCGGATGGATGAATGTTTTTTTTAGATCAGTTGAATTAATACTATATAAAAGGTTAGCCCAGCGTATATGTAACGCTTCAAGTAGGGATAGCGAAATATCAACCGGCAATTTTTTATCAGGTAGCTCTGCCCATTTTCCCTCATCATAAGGCTTAATGACAGGATTATCTTCCGTAAGAGCCAATTTAAAGCGAATATAAGCATTCATATGGCTATCCGCAAGATGATGCACGACTTGGCGAACAGTCCATCCTTCCGTACGATAAGCCGTATCAAGCTGTTCTTCATCCATGTTTCGTACTGCCTCTCGCAGCAATCCAGGCAAAGCTTCAATCTCCTTAATCCAGCCCTCAGCCACACTATTCGTTATCTCCCCATCAAACTGAAACTTCCCTATTGGGTATCTTGCTTCCATCTTTATTTCCTCCTGGTGTTTTTATAGTACCTTTATTTATTACATTCTTTATCCTTACCAATAAATCCTTTATGCCTACATATCTTCTCTTCTCTTCTCTTCTCTGACTACCTTTTCTTTTCGAATCCAAACCAAAAAGGCTGGCGCAGCAGCCTTGATATTTTAGTGACACTATTTAGAACTACTTCATAGACCCGGCAATTTCTATCATTTTCTTCATAGGACCCGCGAACTATACATCTCTATATACGTTCCTTCTTGTACCCAACGAAGTAAACAACCAGTAATCTTCCCCATCTAATTAAATAGCCTAAAGGGCGTTTTATTTTTTGTCTTAGCATTTGCACCCTAATTTCTAGGTTGATTCGACGTCGTTTTCATTTCATGTCTCCCTAGCCAGTCTTCCTCTATCAAGATAATACTTTTAGCTTCCTTTTGATATGTGTTGCGAAGATTTCAAGACAGATTGCAATTATTAGGATAAAATAAGTGATTGCTCCAATTTCACTCAAGTCAAAGTAAAATCCACTTGCCATAAACATATCGAAGCCGATTCCTCCCGCGCCTGCAGCTGCGCCCATTGCGACTGCCACTGCAAAATTGATTTCAAAGCGCATGAAAGTCCATGAAATGATATAAGTAATCGAAGATGGAATGACTACTTGGAAAACGATCTGCCACCAATTCGCACCGCTTGCTTGTAGGGCTTCAATAGCACCTTTATCAATTTCTTCGAAGGATTCTGAGTAGGCCTTTACAAGGTAACTTATTGAGTGAAACGTCATTCCTATAACTGCCGCTACACTACCTAATCCTGCTGCGACTGCAAAAATGAGGACCCACAACACAGTTGGAACGGCTCTAATCAAGGCAACCGTTCCCTTTATCACAATCGATAATGGCTTAGTCGAGATATTTCCAGCCGCTAAAAGTCCCAACATCAGGGCAATGATTGCACCAAATATTGTCGTTAAGAAAGCTAAACCTAATGTAATCGACACCTGATATAGTGCTTGAGTAAAGGTAAAGTGCTTCAGATGCGGCTCAAAAAACATGATCTTCAAATTGTCCATAGTCAATAATAGTGCGTCCAGAAGTTTAACATCCTTATAATCAAAACTGACAAATGCGTACATAGTCAAAATCGCAAGGATCAGAACACTCAACCTTATAACGATTGTAGATTTTGAGAAGGGCTTTTTGGATAGTAGATCAAGTAGCCGTTTATCTAAATCCTGGCCAGTATGAGAGGGAAATGGTTTGATAGGACCTTCTGCCTGCATTATAAAATCACCCTCCTCACGTAATTTGAGATATATTCAATACATAAAATCGAAATAATAATCGTGATGACGACAAGACTAGCAATGTCATAATTCAAGTTTTTATAAAACAGATTAAACGTAAAACCAATACCTGATCCTGTAAGCAGTCCGACTAATGTTGCATTTCTTATATTTGTTTCAATCATAAAAAGAACCCAACTAATCATTTGCGGGATTGTTGAAGGAATAACAGACTGCGAAATAATAGTTAGATAGCTTGCACCCGTTGCCTGCAAAGCTTCTACGGAACTACTGCTTACTTCATCGATCGTTTCTATAAAGGCTCTTGTTAAAAAACCGAAAGATCCGAAAAACAAAGCAAAATAACCGGTTAAGGAACTTTGTCCAAATGAAAATAACAAGACCAGCGCCCATATTGAGACATCAATATTTCTAAATAAAACCGCTATCCCACGGCTAAAACCTCCGAAAAAAGCATTCACTCTTGTAGTATTAGAACCCAAAATAGCAAATACAAAGGCCAATATTCCAGCGAGTGTCGTTGCAGCAATAGAAATTAAAAGTGTTTCTTTCAGCTTTATCAAAATGTCTGGCAGTTTAGTCAGGGAATCCTTTGTTGGATAAAAATTCGATAACGACCATTGTATAGCCTTAGGAACGGAGGTAAATCCTTTTGCCATGCTGAATTCTGTAATGATAATAGAAACAACCGTCGCAGCCCCAATAATCAAAAACAATACAAGCGAATTTCTTCTCTTTTTTGCAAAAATATCAGCCGACATGGGAACCTCCCAAATCAAAAATCAACTTTCCTTCATCTGACCCATAAATCTGATGGATATCACTCGAGGTTATATTTTGAGATGTGCCATTGAAAACAATCTTGCCACTATTCACACCAATAATTCGATCCGAATATTTTAGAGCAACATCGACTTGATGCAGATTAACTACTACTGTGATTCCCATGGATGTACAGATATTCCTTAAATGATCCATGATCACTTTGGATGAATTCGGATCTAGAGAGGCAATCGGTTCATCACATAAAAGCAATTTAGGATTTTGGATAAGTGCCCGCGCAATACCAACACGCTGTTTCTGGCCTCCGCTCAATTCATCAGACCTTTTATAGAGCTGATCTTCCAGACCGAGAATTTGGAGAATATTAGCAGCCTGAAGTTTCTCATCTTCACTGTACAGACCAAGGATACCTGCCAAAGTAGATTTATAGCCTAATCGTCCATGCAGGGTATTTTCAATCACGCTAAGTCTATTTACCAGATTGTAATGTTGAAAAATCATCCCTATTTTCCTCCGTACTTTCTTTAACTCCCTTTTATTTAACTCGTATACATGATCATTATCAAAAATGATATCTCCACTAGAAGCATCAATCATCCTATTAATGCACCGAAGAAGAGTTGATTTTCCTGCTCCAGATGGCCCTATGATAGAAACGAATTCTCCTTCTTTCACAGAGAAGTCAATATTGGATAACGCTTTTGTATCATTTCCAAAGTGTTTTGAGACATTTTTCACTTCCAATAATGTTGTCATGTATTATCCCCCTACATTTTACTACTTTAGGATCTGCAAATTATTTAGATAATTCCCGAATTGGATTGAACCAGTCATCCTCAACTTGCACCAATCTTTCTTTTCCGCTTGCCTTTTTAAATAGACCTGATACCTTAGAGTCCTCTGGTACAAAAACTTTCTCGTTATTTGCTATCTCATCAGACATCAAAGTTTCAAGAATTTTTTCACGTGTTTCCTCACTAACTAATTCGGTATTCACCACGAAGGGTGCATTCAAAACTGGGGTCACTGAAATGAGTGAGAATTCTTTGTCTACAACTGTGTTAAAGGGTTCAGCTGCATCCTTCTTTACCTTATACACAGCACCTGCTTTATTCTCTTCTCCATCTGCCAGCTCTACATAATTATTAACACATGTGTCACAAAAAGCTGCCACGTCTGCTCTCCCAGTCAAAAGATTTACAGCCGAACCTTGGTGGGAACCACCATAAAGTACTTCACTAAAAAATTTATCCTTCCCGCCTTCTAATAAATCCTCGGCCTTTAATTCCTTAAACTTATCTTTTTGAGAAAAATAATCAACGATTCCTGTGGAAGGAACTTTGAAACCAGATGTAGAGCTATTTGATACGAAAGAGAATTTTTTTCCTTGGATATCGTCTATGGAATATTCGTCGTTCATTTTATAATCCTTTGCATTTTGAACAGCCAGCCAGCTATTGTAGACTGCATCATCCAAGGTTCCTGATTCACCGCTTGGAACAACTAGAGATTGAACCTTATCATTTTTGTTTTTTGCTTCAATATATCCTTGTGCTCCTAGGAATGCTAAATCAGCGTTTCCATTAGCAATTGCCTCGATTGCAATATTATAATCTGTTGTGGTCTTATGTTCGACTTTCTTTCCTGTGGCTTCTTCTAAGATCCGCCCGATTTCATCGCGGGCTTCCCCTAAATCTTCCCCAGATTCATTTGGCAGCCACGCTATTGTTAATGTATCATCTTCTTGTCCCTTAGCATTATCTCCTGTTGAACTACTAGAAGAGCAGCCTGTAAACACCACCAAAATTACAAACATCAAGATGGACATAATCGATTTTTTCATGTTAAATCTTCCCTCCTATTTAAAAAATCATTTCTTATTTCAATAACTATCAATTTAACAATACAGGTACAATACTAACCTGCCATTAAGCAAACCGAATATTCAGTAAAGTTTCCGTGAAGCAATCGTTAAATTTTTTGAATAGCTTGATTAAAACATCCATTCTGTATGCTATATTCTTTATTTACTAACCGATTCATGAACTCCAAGTCATGAAAAATACCTAGCATGGTCGTTCCTTCTTTCATTAGCTGTTCTAGCAGGGTTTTCACCTTCAATTTAGAATCGTGATCCAAACTTGCTGTTGGTTCATCCAACAAGAGCAGCCGTGGCCTTTTTACCATTGCTCTTGCTATATTTAACCTTAGCTTCTCTCCTCCTGAAAAAGTAGCAGGGTAACTGTCCCGCAGCTCTTTTCCTATTTCAAAGTGGTCGAGGATTTTTTCTGTTTCCATATTGGCTATTTCTCTAGATTGTCCCATTTCAAGGATAGCCTCGGTTACGAGCTGCCTTGCTGTAGTTCTTGGCATGACATTTAAAAATTGAGAAACATAGCCTATCTCATGCTTACGCAGGTAAATCATTTCTCTTTCTGTAGCTTTTGCTAGATTAATCGGACCATAGTGGGAAGACTCATACCAGATATCTCCTTCTTGAACCCGATAGGTACCATAAATCGATTTTAAGATCGTCGATTTTCCGCTGCCACTCTTGCCTGTAATGCCAATAAATTCACCTTTTTTCACTCGAATCGTAATATTGTTAACTGCTTGAATGTCTTTGCATTGATTATGTAAAATAAAAGACTTGGATAAATCTTTAATATCTAATATGTTTTCCACTTTACCACCCGCTTTCTAAAAAATTTATATCCTGTAATTAGTCTTTTGAATCAATTTTCCATCTACAATCACACTTGTTATCACAGGGAAATCACCAGAAATTTTTTCAATAATAAGTATGTCAGCCTTTTTCCCTTCATGAATCGATCCAATTTCGTCATCCATTTTGACTGCCTTTGCGGGATTAATCGTAACTAGCTTAAACATGTCAACAAGATCCATCCCATGGTTATCCACTAATTCAAACATTGAATGTAGGAGGGCTGCAGGGTAATAATCACTGCATAATATGTCTATGCTTCCATCTTGAATGGCTTCAGAGGCACTTAAGTTCCCACTGTGTGAACCTCCCAAAAGCACATTTGGTGCACCCGCTATTGTATACATCCCCATCTCATGTGCCTTACGGGCAATCTCAAGTGTGATTGGAAATTCACTTATATTCGTTCCAAAGCTGTGAACTAATTCAAGCTTCTCTTTCGAATCATCATCATGTGAGGCAACTGCAATATTGTTTTCTCTTGCTAGCAGTGCAATTTCTTTCATTCTTTCAATCGTCAGCTTTTCTTTCACTTGATGAGTCTGGATCATTACATCAATAGCTTCATCACTATAATCGTTATACCCTCTTAAAGTGTTTCGATAAATCTCTAGATGTCTATATTGTCCTTGACCTGGAGTGTGGTCCATGAATGAGACTAGATGCACTTTCTTTTCCGAAATATATTCTTTTAAATTATCAATATCCTCCAAATTATCTATTTCATAACGGGCATGAAACCGATGACGGACTAGGTGCTTCATCTTATGTGTTTGATCAATTAAGTCAATTAGCTTTCTTACATTCTCAGGCTCCCGAATTGGCTTATATGCGTATTCAGTTGATTTATAGAGAGATAGAGAGTGAAACATGGTCGTAATCCCATGCGTAATCAGTTCCTTTTCTGTTTCTCTTAAGCTCAAATGAAAATTCATTAAAGATGTAGGGCGCGGTGCAGTCATATGTTCAATGTAATCCGAATGGAGATCAATAAAACCAGGTGTAACATATCCACCCAAAGCGTCCAGCACTTCCATCTCAGGACTCGTTTCGATTTCTCCCACAGGTGCAATTCTGCAAATTTTATCATCCTTAATTAAGAGATCATGGTCTATCAATATCAAGTCTTCCGTTATAATTTTTCCATTTTTAATCAGCAACAATATCTCTTCCCCCATTTTCCTTTAGTTTCTATTACAGCAGCGAATGTACTAATTGTTGGGTATAAGGATGCTGTGGATCTTCGAGTATTTGATCTGTTAATCCTCGCTCGATTACTTTACCCTCCAGCATAACAAGCGTACGGTCTGCAAGCATTCGGATTACACCCAAATCATGAGAAACCAGTACAATACTAATATTCAAATCTCTTTGGAGGCCTTTAATTAAATCCAATACACTTGCTTGAACTGATAAATCTAAACCTGTGGTGACCTCATCCAAAAGCAGTATGGGTGGATTGTTAGACAACGCTTTGGCTATCTGGACCCTTTGCTGCATACCACCAGAAAAATTCTTTGGTTCTTCTTTCATTCTATGAATGGGAATATTCACTTCTTCAAGGAGCTCGGCACCTCTTGTTTCCATGCTGCCGACATGTCTATTCCCAGCTGAAATTAACTTCTCAGCAATATTGCCAATCGAGGAGAAATTCATTTTCAATCCTAGAATAGGGTTTTGATAAACCTTCCCCATTAGGTGGTTTCGAACATATCTTTTTTTCTGAGCAGACTCTATGAATAAATTCTTTTTTCCATCCTCAAAGCCAGCCACATACATTTCTCCATCGGTTACTTCTTCGTCAAAATACAAACTTTTCATTAAAGTGGATTTGCCACTGCCACTCTCTCCTACAATTCCAAGAACTTCACCTTGATACAAATCAAACGTCACATCTCTACAGGCATAAACCGTTCCACATTTGTGACAATAGTTTTTAGTCATCTTTCCTAATTTCATATTTTTGCATGTTGAACATCCGTTTCCAAACTGTTTGTTCATCTGTTTAACTGATAATACGGGTACTTCAAGTACAGACATTTATTTCACTCCCAATGATTGTTTTTGATTGACTATTTCAAGACAATTGCTTGTATCATTACATTGGAAATACGTTTCTCCTGTATCCTCATCAACAAGTTCATCAAAAAACACATCATTGGAACCGCAGAGAATACAAGCTTGATTTGTAAAGGACTCTATTTCAAATTCATAATCATCAAATGCTAAAGATGATACCTTTGTATAAGGAGGTACAGCATATACCTTTTTCTCCCTACCTGCGCCTAACAAAATGAGCGCTTCACTATTGTCTAGCTTTGCATTATCGAATCTCGGAATTGGACTTGGTGCCATGACATACCTGTCGTGAACCATTACCGGATGGTCTGCATCTGTCGCCATTATTCCGTACTTCATAATTTTTTCAAATAACATAAGCCATGCTCCACTATACTCTCTCTCAGCATGTAGCTTTTTCGTTTCATGTTCGCTTGGCTCAAAACCCCTTAAAGGTTCCGGTAATGGAACTTGAAGAATTAAAATCTGGTCTTTTTGTAACGGCACTTCAGGCACCCTGTGTCTAGACTGGATTAAAGATGCATCAGCTGTGCTATCCGTTGTCCTTACCCCAGTAGTGTCTGATACGAGTTTTTTTATGTTAACGGCATTAACGGATTCATCCGAGCCTTGGTCGATCACTTTAAGAACGTCATCCTTTCCTATTAATGACAATGTCAACTGTAGGCCACCTGTGCCCCAACCACGCCCAATCGGCATTTCCCTAGAAGCGAATGGAACTTGATAACCGGGAATAGCAATCGCCTTTAAGGTTGCTCTTCTAATTTCTCGTTTCGATCCTTCATCAAAGAATGCAAAATTATAGGTTTTATTCATGCAATCCCACCTCCTGCTCTGTGGTCTGATCTTTCGACTTTCGAATACTATCAAGTTTGGATTGAAACGTAACGTAATGAGGCATCTTCAAATGGGAGATGAAGCCCGTTGATTCCACTGAATCTATATGATAAAGAACGAATTCCTCGTTATGACTTGGAAATTCATTGTTTGGTCTTTCAAGGCAATTATCTAAAATTCCCATTGCTATTGCTTTTGTTTCATTTTGTCCCATACACATGCCATAGCCAACTTCAAACTCTATTTCTTTTTTGCCTTGTTCTTTCTCTACCGTTAGCGGAATGAGCATCTCTACTTCCGTCGCTGTGAAATCTCCAATATAATAGCTATCTTCCTCTTGACCATCGTCCAGCGGATGATCGAGATAGACAGGCAGCTGACCTACGCGTAACTCTCCTACTGTCGGGTGCAGGGCACCATATCCACGAATTACTGCATAAGCTAGTGATGTTACTGCACCTGTTTGGCCTCTTGTTAGAATTTGTAAGCGTTCACTCCGCTTTGAAGGAAACTCTAGACTCTTCCTTGTAACATCTCTAGGCTGCAAATCATTGTTTTCACAGCTTGCTAATAAGCCTTCACTTCTTAAATAGTCCAAAACTTTAGGTAAATTGTTTAAATCATCCATGTGCTTCTGATTATATTCTGTTGAACGATTCTCTTCTTGATAAGCCCGTAACCAATCTTGAATGCTTTTATCCGATTCTTTTTCCAACTCCGAATCTAGTAACCGATGTGTATAATCTGTCGTAGCACCCAAAATCTGTCCGCCAGGTACATCCTTAAAACTGGCTGAAATCCTGCGCACTACTTTCATATTTTCAGAACTGATAATTCGTGAAACATGTTTTCGCGGCAAAGTTGATCGATAGGCTCTTAAGAGGAAAACAGCTTCTTCCGGATTGCCTTCAGCTTGTTTAATTGCAATTGCAGACAGTGATTGATCATACAAACTGCTTTCGGACATAACCTGATCAATTAACCCTCTCATGCCAGCTTCTATCTTATGTAGCTCTATTGCCGTCCCTTTATGAACTCTTTCATACTTTAAGCGTTTTATGGATTCCTCAATGGCCTTTGTTCCGCCCTTTACTGCAACATATCCCATTTAATCTCACCCCCATTTTCTTTGATTTGAGTAGTTCTCGGTAAAGCTATTAAACGATTTTGTTCATCCACAAAATACATATCGATTCCTAAAGGGAATTCTATGTTTTTTTCGTTTCTTACACTCATCCAGGTGGAGACATTTGGGAGGCATATAAAAGACTCCTGATGAATTCCTGGTCCTGAAAGGATCATTGAGTCCCCTTTTGTTACATCCGAGACTTCTAGAATAATCATTGCTGATTCATGAGGATTCAACAGATTTCCTACCTTTGCTTTATTCATTGCGTCTTTCCTTTGCTCGTTGGAAGCATCCTGTAAAATAAAGATAAAATCTGCTTCTGACAAATCAACAGCCTTTGAATAGGTAAGCTGATTAATCATTCTTGACACTATCTCCTCTTCCTTTGAAATAATCTTAAAAGTGACTTCTGGGTCAAGTACCGTGAGTGCAAGTAGGATAGTAGAAGATAAGCATTCCATTTGAACATCCAACATCTTAGCTTCCCTCTCCAAAACCACTAAAGTACCAGGTCTTGAAGTCGCCGCTACAAGCTTTCTATAAACAGTCTGTATATCATGAACTACATCCAAATTCATCGCTTTTCCCCCCTTATTGAACATCCATTGTTTCAAAATTTACCTTGGTTCTTAAGATTGATTGATTCAACTCTTGAAGATTTTTCTGTATATTCTTCTTCTCATTTTCTAAAACATGTGACCATAATCTTGTTTCTACAAGATCAGCCTGATATGCAGCATCAATGATAGCTAAACAATGAGCCAGCTCTTCTCGATGYCCCTTAACGATACCAATACCGATTGAATCCTGGATTTGGACAGTGCATTCTGTCACCAGTAATTCCCCTAGATAAAACAAACTCTTTTTTGCCGTTTCCCTTGCCTTTAGCAAGACAAGAGCACTCTCTGGCTTTTGAATGACGTTTACTTTATATCTCATTTCTATTTCCTTGGCAAAATCCTTCGCAATGTCTGCAGTGCCTTGAATCAAAATCTCTGTTCTTTCCTTTCTTCTCATTCCATTGGCCTCCAAATGTTTTAGTTTCTCTCTACATCTTCAATGTATCTTGTTGCCAAGTGAACCTACGTTAAGAATGAGTAAATCTTTGTATGTAATTTGTAAAAGCACTAACGTGAACGGGCATATTCTATTCAAAGTTTCGTGCTTTACTCGTGAATCTGGAGCATTTACGTGCTTATATTCGTGAATTCGAGCGTTACTCGTGAATTCGGAGCATTTACTCGTGAGTTCCGTGCTTTTACCCGTGAATTTGGAGCATTTACTCGTGAGTTTCGAGTATTTACTCGTGAATTCGAGCGGTATATGGGATGGAAGTTTTTTACATAACATAGGTGAAACAATCGCTGCGATAGACAATGACCGTATGCTCAAGGACTTGATTACTCCCCTTATCCACGCATACTGATTCCACTTGCAAAAGTGGAATTAAACTTGAACACTGCAAAATATCTCGTTCAAATAGAGTTGGAAAAATAACATTCAGCGTGCTGAATTCTACATAACCACGCTGCCTATAATATAGAAACATAGAGGTAATATCAGGACCATCCTTATCTATTTCAGGAAAAGTTGATTTTGCTACATAAGATGTATGAAGAGCAATCGGAAATTCGTCTATTAACCTCAGCCTGCCAATTTTAAAGACTTTCTCATCACTTTCCACATCGAGGCTTTGAAAAATCTTCTGATCATAAGAAATTTCTTCGCAAAAAATAGTAATCGTTTGAAAGGCAAACTGGAATTCCTTCATTTTCTCAGTGAAACTTACATCTCCAGACAGAATTAACGGAATTTGCTTCTTGCTGTCCTGGACATAACTTCCCTTGCCTTGCTTTGAATAGATATAACCTAAATCTTGAAGCTGTTCATATGCCTTTCTAACAACCATTCTTGGAACATTAAATTGATCAGCGAGTATATGCTCTGAAGGTAACTTTTTATCCAATTGAAAGGTCCCTCTCTTGATTTCTGTAATCAAATGATCCACTAAAAAGTTTTTTTCTGCCAACAGACATCTCCCCCTTTATTTATCCGGTCTGCCTTACACCTGTACCTTTTTCTTATTAGTGTTAGTGTAATGAGAAAATATGAAGCTACCATGATTTTCTTGTAAAAAAAAATAGTCCTGGTCAATTACCAGGACAAAAAGAACACCTATTTTCTAAATCTTTCCATACACTACTCTACATTGTCTCTTTCAAAATTTAATGGCCATGCTTTTTTTCTTTAAAGTCAAAGCATTCACACATTCTCTTCCAGGGCTATAACTACCTAGCCGAATCGGTTTATCCCCATACACCCCATGAAAATCTGAACCTCCTGTCTTAATGAGTTTGTATTGATCTGCATATTGAATCGCTCTTTCTTCTTCTGCATGACCATGATGTGGGTGAAGGACTTCAATCCCTTCAAGTCCTGCTTCTACAAGAGCTGGAATAATTCCGAAGCTATCGTATTGTCCAGGATGAGCAAGGACCGGAACGCCTCCGGCAGCACGAATCGCCTTTACAGCTAGAACAGCATCCACATACTCCATAGGAATAAATGCAATACCTGGCTCTTCTCCATTTTGACCGCGACTGAAGATTTTCTTATACAAATCCCCATAGATAGAATCCGTATATCCCGCTTCCTTTAGCGCTTGCATAATATGCTGTTTATAAACCCCGGTTCCCCCCCTAAACTTAGAAACCTGCTCCCAAGTTATTTGATATCCTGCATTGATTATTCGCTCCACCATTTTTACAGAGGCTGCATTCCTCTTTTCAATCAATGGATTACATAGCTCCTCAAGTGCCTTATGACCATACTCAACAAAATATCCCAAAATATGTACACGTCTACCTCTTGCAAAATCATAACCAGAAACTTCTATACCAGGGATGATTTCAATCCCTTTTTCTTTTCCCTTTTCCACCATCTCTTGCAACCCCATCGTAGTATCGTGGTTGGTAATCGCTAAATGACCAATACTCTCCCTTTTTGCAACCTCCAATAGTTCTCCAAACGAACAAGATCCATCTGAGATATTCGTATGACAATGTAATTCAACCTTCATTGTTAATCCCCCCATTCTTATTGGTTACCTACTAGCATCCTAACTTGGTGCCAAGTTGGTCACGTTAAGCTGATGTAAAAAAAACGTAAAAGGGCTTGGGATTTTGTACGGACTCTAATTTCTAAGTTACTTCCTACATGCAGAAAATATCTTTTAAAATGACCGAGAAAAATGGAGTCTTTCTATGAGGAAGGCTTCATTTTTTCATTATTTATTCTATCTCACTGCTTACATGCTTAAAAAGTTCTTCCTAAGTAAAATGAAACCTAATCATTGAGCAGTCGTATATGTATTTATATGTAAAAAGGCAGGTGTTATTTTGAAAATATTACTCTTTTTAATCGGAGGTATTGGACTATCTCTATGTTTGATTCTAGGAATTGGGATGTGGATGTTTAAGAAGGATATCAACAAAGAGGATCCAGAATATATAGTTCAGTTTATCAAGGAGAATGCAGAGAACAAGAACGTTTCTTTATCCATCCATCTTAATGATGAGAAATGGGTACATGTTAATGCCAACACGCCGCTTCCTTTAGCAAGCACCGTCAAAATCATCGTAGCCATTGAATATGCACAACAGGCGGCAGTGGGGCAAATCAATCCAGAGCAAGAAGTGAAATTAGCCGACATAGACAGATTTTATGTTCCTAAAACAGACGGGGGAGCACATGAGGCATGGATTACTCAGGTCAAAAAGGATAAAGAGATAGATAGAGTTCCTTTAAGTGAAGTAGTAGATGGAATGATTGCTTACAGTTCTAATGCGAATACAGATTACTTAATAACTATACTTGGCCTTCAAAACATCAATCATGTTCCAGAGAGCTTAGGCATTACCAGTCATGAGCCAATGTATCCCATTGTAAGTTCGCTGTTCATACCTGACCAATTAATGAAAGAAAAAAAATTAACTAAACAAGATACCCTAAAGGCCCTGAAAAATATGGACAAAGGTGAATACCGTGATCGGGCGATTGCTATTCACAATAAGTGGCAGACTCACCCCCCAACAGATCAGGAAAAGAAACAAGCAATGAAAATGATGGGTAGTGATTTTCAAAAAATTTGGTCTGATCGTTTGCCCCGAGCAACTACAGAAGACTATGTCTCCATAATGAAAAAACTAAATAGCAAGACGCACTTTGATAAAAACGTTTATGGGTATCTCGATCCGGTATTAGAACAGTTAATGAAAAGTCCAAGCAATCGTGAGTGGCTTGTTCATGCAGGTCAAAAAGGAGGCTCTACTGCCTTTGTTCTTACGATTTCGATGTATGCGAAGGATAAAGATAATAACCAAACAGAGCTTGCATTTTTTGCAAACGATTTAACCTCTATTGAACAAGCAAAACTTTCCAAAAATATGAATGCGTTTCAGCTTAAATTTCTAACAGATACGAAATTTCGAACATACGTCAAAAAAGAAGTATCCAATCTATGAAGCATTAGGCAATGAATCGAACAGTTTATTCACAGCCACTTATCAATATATGGTAAATTAAGAGTATTCTATAAAATAAACACTGGAGGTTCATTACATGGGTATTCAAAAAGCTACTTTAAATGAGCTTGATTCCTTAACAGAACTTTTTGATTTATACAGAGTGTTCTATGAGCAAACGTCAAATCTTGAGGGTGCAAGGGAGTTTTTAAAGGAAAGGTTAACGAACGAAGAGTCGGTCATTTTTATGGCCTTTGATGGGGATAACCCTATTGGTTTTGTTCAATTATATCCTTCATTTTCATCAGTGAGCATGATGCGGTCATGGGTGTTAAACGATTTATTTGTGAAGGGAAATGCTCGCAAAAAGGGATTTGGTGAGAAGTTATTAAAAGCCGCTATTGCTTTTGCAAAAGAAACTGGTGCAAAAGGAGTGTCGCTTGAGACAGATAAGGATAACGGCAATGCGCAAAAACTTTACGAAAAAATTGGTTTTATTCGAGAATCTAATTATTTTTATTACTTCTCCATATAAAATGAAAAAAGTGTAGAGAAAATAAAATTTTCTCTACACTTGAATGCTTTTTATTTAAAATGAATTATTTAGCAGTTTCATAGCTTGCTTGAATTTCTTTAATTAGAAGTTCAGCACCTTCACGGCTAAGTATTAATTTACCGTTTGCAAGTTTCATATTGTCATCAGATATATCGCCCGTTACCTGACAAGTCATGTTTGCTTTGTATTTTTGAAGGATTATACGCTCTTGTTCTACGTAGATTTCCAAAGCATCTTTCTCTTTAATTCCTAAAGTACGGCGTAATTCGATAGGAATTACTACCCGTCCTAATTCGTCAACTTTACGTACAATACCTGTAGATTTCATTTTTATTTACCTCACTAATTTTCTTTCAAATTTTACATCTATACTTTTCGTCAACATTCGACATTATTTGCACTCCTATAAATATACCACTCCCTCCCAAATTCGTCAATTCTCGTATCTTCGTATATTATCTACCTCTATATGATTATTATCTTATAACTCAATAAAACCTCTATAAATAGCGCTATTATGCTATTTTAAAGGTTTGAATAAGGCATTTTTTGTATGATAAACATAAAATTGGCATATTAATTTTTTCCATATCCAAACATCAATACTCTTATTTAAAGATATAATTTATGTCGAATATTGCAGAAGACATATTCACAGTCTTAAAGAATGCAGTTGATTTTTTTGTATAACTGAAGGACAATTTAGTATGATTGTTAGATTTAATATTTAGAATATTCACCTTATCTTTCCGTAACAAATCTCCTCATTAGCTCTTGAAGGGAAAGTACGTTAAAACATGACAACCTGGTTCGTTACTCCAACCCTAAACTTTTATGGTTTGAATCTCGTAAAAGGTATGCTCTAAATTCTTTTCTAATCATAAGAAAGCCGAAACGATTGCCATACTTCAGAGGCTTGGCTAATTATTGGCTCATAAAACAGATTGAGGTGAGTCGATTGCGACCAATTATATTAGGTATTTGCTCTGCTTTCTTTTTTGCATTTACGTTTGTGTTAAATCAGTCAATGGAATTATCTGGTGGAAGTTGGATAT
Source organism: Peribacillus sp. P4_C12 (assembly GCF_056402095.1). Classification (NCBI taxonomy): domain Bacteria; kingdom Bacillati; phylum Bacillota; class Bacilli; order Caryophanales; family Bacillaceae; genus Peribacillus; species Peribacillus sp. P4_C12. The sequence goes on along the minus strand of NZ_JBFUIB010000019.1, from coordinate 20,291 downwards.
GGAGTGCTTCGCTTCGATATATCTTTATGGTTCCTTTTCTAGTATGTATCGTCCTAAGTAGAAAAAACCTCCGACCACTCTTGCAGGTGATGAGAGAACGACCAGGGCCTTGGTTGCTATGGAGTTTTGTAGGGTTTGGATTGTTCTATGCCCCCTTATGCTTTGCATCTGCCTACTCACCTGGCTGGCTAATCGCCGGCACTTGGCAAATCACGATTATCTCAGGTGCTTTACTTGCTCCGTTATTTTTTGAAAATGTTCAAACACAAGATGGACTCGTAAGGAAAAGAGGAGAGATTTCTTTGAAAGGTCTTCTCATGTCCCTTATCATTCTGTTGGGGATCATACTTATGCAACTAGAACACACTAAGCATATTTCTATGGCAAATCTCTGGTTGGGGGTAATCCCAATCGTCATCGCCTCATTTGCATACCCTTTAGGGAACCGCAAAATGATGGAAGTGTCTCAAGGACGTTTAGATGCTTATCAGCGTGTGTTAGGGATGACTTTAGCGAGTCTGCCATTCTGGTTCTTACTTTCGTTGTATGGTTTTTTTACGGTAGGAGCACCAACGAAAATGCAGAGTTTTCAATCCCTTTTGGTAGCACTATTTTCTGGAGTTATTGCAACGGTCCTTTTTTTCAAAGCGACCGATTTGGTAAGGGGAAATATGCAGAAGTTAGCTTCCGTTGAAGCCACACAATCAATGGAAGTCCTTTTTGCTCTTGCCGGGGAATTACTATTTTTATCTTTACAATCCCCTTCTCCTTTATCGTGGTTCGGCATCTTTATCGTTATTATTGGGATGATTTTGCATAGTTATGTTTCTCATATAAAAGAAGTCAATCCTCGAAATCAGTCAGTGAGTGACTAATATAAGAGTAAGGCAGGACTATAAATGCATCTGATAAGACCAATGTGTTGGTACTTGTCAGATGCATTTTTATTGGAACACTAGAGAAAGTATGTAATTTAAAATCTTAATTAGCGGTAATTTATTGAGGTTTCATTCGAGCATTTTATTTGTCCTCATCCTGTTATCGTAATTATAGAAGGCTGGAAAGGATTTGGATGCCTTTTTCGAATAGATTCATACATTCATTGGAAAAAGTAAATAGCCCTTTAACCTTGAGTAAATTTAAAATGTATGTATAATATAACTTAATTGTATATGTTAAATGTTTTCTAGGGTTCCGTTGCAAGTGTCTGTGCTAGTCTGGTCCGAGAGAAAACTCACAGTTTTGCTGTGTCACGGAAGGATAAAAGCCTGGGAGAAACTGTTTTACAGTTATCTCTTAGGCTTTTTTTGTTTTTTGGTAAGAATAAAATTGGAGGTGTTATTTTTAATGAGTACAAACTGGATTAAGGTATTTATTGCTGCTTTTTTTGAAGTTTTTTGGGTTATTGGTTTAAAACACGCAAATGACTTTTGGACTTGGACTGGAACTGTTATTTCTATCATCATCAGCTTCTATTTAATGATAATGGCTGGACGAAAACTTCCCGTTGGAACCGTATATGCAGTATTTGTAGGAATGGGGACAGCAGGAACCGTTTTTTCCGAAATCATATTCTTTGGAGAATCATTTAAATTGAGTAAAACACTTTTGATTTTACTGTTATTAGCAGGGGTAATCGGCTTGAAACTAGTGACTAAGGATAATGTTGAAAAAGGAGATGAATCCTAATGGCTTGGGTCTCTTTAATCTTAGCTGGGCTATTTGAAATGTTTGGTGTTGCGATGATTAATAAATTGCACAAAGACCGTAATTGGCAATCCTTGGCGCTGTTGTTTTTCGGATTTGGGGCAAGTTTTCTATTTCTTGCTTATGCCATGAAAACATTACCCATGGGGACGGCTTATGCAATCTGGACAGGAATTGGTGCGTCTGGTGGAGCAATAATCGGCATGCTTTTATATGGGGAATCAAAAGACTGGAGAAGAGTCGTTTTTATTGCAATGGTGTTAGGTGCAGCAATAGGATTAAAACTTGTTTCATAAGAAGTTTTCACTCCTTCTTTGTATAAAAAGTTCTTATATCAATTTAGAACAAATCGATTTGGGTTTTATCACTTACCTACCTACTGCTATAAAAATTTGGTATGATAAATTAGTTAAATAAAATAGTGAAGGTGATTTTACTTTGTCTGAAGAAATTCCAGAAGAAAAAAAGGAATATGACACCACAATTATTTATGACTACGCAGATTATCCTGACATCGTTAGTGGTCGCTGTGACAATTGCGGTAAAGCTCAATTTGAAAGTTCGGTTAAGAACTATGTATATATTCGTAAATGCAGAGAGTGCGGCATGAAGAAATCGATTTGACCCTATATAGTTATAGGGTTTTTATTATTTTTTACTTTTTGTTCGTTTGGATTTATCACATGTACTCTTTCCTTTCTTCGGAGATCAAAATCAGAAAAGGTTATAGCAATAAGTGAATTCCTTCAGCGAATCATGGTAGATGCCAGATTTCCCTCGCAGTATGACCTGATCTGATTGTTTTCTTTTTAATCAGCTTTCTTCTTTCATAGTGGCGCCCGGAACGCTCTCAAATTTCATGTTACCCTTCAATAGTCAAAACTTAAAAGGCCGCCAATTGGAGGGCGGCCTTCTTGGGCTAACACTATAATTGACTAGGAACGCCGTTAAAAGTCCTACTACATTTTGTATAGTTGGAATGCTATATATAGCGACAATCCATATCATAATTGCAGATACTTTGTTGATTTCGTTTATAAATCTCCCATCGGTATCGATATCTCCTACCTTTTTCCCCACGATAGCCAGACTGAAATACCAAATCCAAGAAATTAATATAGTTGCAGCGGTAAACGTCATTTTCTCTATCCCGGTATAGCTAAGAGAACTGATTCCAATAACCCCAACGGTATCAATAATCGCGTGGGGGTTTAGTAATGAAACAGACATAGCAAACATAATCTGTTTTTTAGAACATTGCTGCTAACATTCTGTAATTCCCCTAGCTCTCTATATCATCAATATTTCCCGAATGTCCTCTTCAGTAAGAGCAGATGACGATTTCTCCTCAGGGTCGATGATTTCTTCAATCAGATGCCTCTTTTTCTCTTGCAGTTCATTCATTTTTTCTTCGATTGTGCCGCGGGCAACAAGTTTGATGACCTGAACAACATTTTTCTGTCCCATACGATGAGCACGGTCTGTTGCTTGTTCCTCGACTGCTGGATTCCACCAAAGATCATATAAAATGACAGTATCGGCACCCGTCAGGTTAAGACCTGTACCGCCTGCTTTCAATGAAATGAGAAATATATCACGTTCACCTGCATTAAATCGATTACAGATTTCAACGCGTTCTTTTGATGGTRTTTGTCCATCTAGGTAGAAAAAGGGCTGCCCTTGATTCGCTAAATCTCTACCAATGATCTGAAGCATTTTCGTAAACTGTGAGAAAATCAGTACCCTTCTTCCAGAAAGCTTTGATTCCTCAACAATCTGCATTAGTTGCTCATATTTAGCTGAGCTTCCTTTATAACCGTCCACAAATAAGGCGGGGTGACAACAAATCTGTCGTAACCGAGTCAAGCCAGCGAGGATTCTAATACGATTTTTCCGAAGTGTATTTTTATCCAGATGTTTCAATGTGTCTTGTCGCAGCTTTGCCAAATAAGCAGCATACAGTTTCTTCTGATCAGGTAGCAGTTCCATCGATTCCATCGACTCGATTTTTTCTGGAAGCTCCGATAATACATCCTCTTTCAACCTCCGAAGTAAAAATGGCCGGATCCTACGAGCAATTTTTTCCCTTGAGAGGTTACTGTATTCCTTTAACCCCATGAATAGTTCAGGAAAGACAACGTGAAAAAGGGACCACAGCTCTTCTAGTGAATTCTCAACCGGGGTACCAGTGAGGGCGAAGCGATGATCCGCTTGTATCTTCTTCACCGCTCGTGCCGTTTGTGTCCCTGGGTTCTTAAATGCCTGTGCCTCATCAAAAAACACCGTGTGAAAATCTTGTTTCTCAAACCACATAATGTCCTTACGTAATAACGGATATGAGGTAATGACAACATCTATGCCCGTTATTTCCTTCTGTATCTTTGACCTTTCTGTTTTATTGCCATCCACGACGATGGCTTGTATATCCGGGGAAAATTTCATGAATTCACTCAGCCAGTTATATGTCAAAGATGATGGACAAACAATAAGAGCGGGGAGGTTCTTCTTACGGATGTCTGGAAGCTCGGATAAAATGAATGCGATGCTTTGCAGAGTTTTACCCAGTCCCATATCATCTGCGAGAATTCCTCCAAAGCCATAGCAAGCAAGTATTTTCATCCATTTGTAGCCGCTTTTTTGATAGTCCCGTAATATTGACTCTAAACTCTTTGGCACCGCGAACTCCAGGTTACTTGGATTGCGGATGTTTTCCAAGAACTTGCGGAATGACTCCTCTATTGTAAATGTATTGCTGTCATTTACAGAATCAAGAAGCTGAAGCCCTCTTACGATTGGTACATTTAAGCGACTTTCCAAATCTTCATTCTGGACCGGAAGTGCATTCAGAAAACGATTGATTTCTTCAAACTCCCTTGTCTCAAGGGAAAGCAACGATCCATTCCTCAAACGATAATACTTCCTTTTTTCCTCTAGAGCTTCTAGAACTTCTCGTATTTGTTTTTCAGGAATGCCATCCATTTCAAATTTGAATTCCAGCCAATTAGTCCGTTCTTTTTTGATTTTCACCCTAATTTGCGGAGCAGCATTCCCTCGGGAAATCCGATTTCTTACAGCAGTCGTGGCATATATTTGAACAAGCTTTTGAAGTTTCGGAACGACATGGTACAAAAACTCATACTCCAACTCTTCATTATGTAAAAAATATCCACCGTCTGTCTTGGCAAACATGCTATCATCCATCAGTTGCAGGATCTCTTCCTCTTTATCCACATCTCTTATAAGCTTGGAAACTGACTTGAGTTCCTGATTTTCCAAAGGATTAATCACGATATTTTCATAGTGAAACTCCAACCCTGCAAGCAGCCTATTTTTTACGCGATCTAAGTATAGCTTAGCAATCAATGGTGTCTTCTCGAACTGCTCAGAAATGCCCCCTGAGAAATGAACATCACCTAGTTTTTTCAAACCTGGTACCACTTTTTCCAGGAATAACTCTAATTGCTCCTGATGAATTGGAATTTGATTCATTCCTGAATCTTCCAACATCTGTTTTAAATCTGAGAGACGTTGGCAGTCTTCACTTTCGAGGGGAACCAATTTCCCTTCAGATAAAACAGATCTGTATGCATTCATCACAATTATTTCATTCAACCCTTTAATATTCAGTTTATATCCTTTGCCCTCACTTTCGGCAAATTCAAACTGTAAAGGAAGCGGTTCGCCGGATATCTGAAAACTATCAAACGTATTCCCGTCATACGCAAGCTTCACCAATGGTGCGATTGTTAGGATAGGGACAAGCCTTTCAAAAGAAGTTGGCGGAATGAGTAACAGGTGATTGCTCATTGTATAGTCAGATTTGTACGGAAGCGCGTCAAGATAGACCTGTTCATCATAAGTCACTTGGATAAGCTGCTGAATAACTGCATCTGTTTCACGCTGAAAACAATGGAGTTCAGGATCATACAGAAATGAAAGGGACACTTGGGCAGGTTTTCCTTCTTTTACCTGCTTCAGAAAATCCCTGAGATTCGGTACATTTGTCGAACCAATCTTCACTTCAATTCCGAACATGTATCTGCCCTGGCCTATCGTGATGGGCTTACATGTAAACTCCGCATCAAGCACCTGCCTGTTTTCAAAGTGGAGCTGATGGCCACTTGAGCGTACAGGCTGATTATTGAAAAGCGTAAGCAAACCATCTGTCAGCTTCATATTTGCTGAAGCGTCAGACTGAGGTTCGTTTAGACCTTCAGGAATTGTTCCTTGACGCTGGTGTTCGTATACCGACAGTAATACGGCCGCAATATGCTGACAATCCCGTTGAAAAGAAGCAAGCGTTGGGCAGCTGCATTTCGTGCGAAAGCCTCCGGCAGCATCCACTTCAATAGAGACATGGAAATCTTCTATTCCTTTAACAGTTGCTTCACAACCATCAGGACGGTAACTTTCAAATGTCACTTTATTAGCACGATAAAAAGCATCTCCTCTTTTGAAGGAGACTGTCCCGCACATATCTTTAATGATTTTTTGATTTAATTTGATATTCAAAATGCCGTTCTCCTTCCTGAGGACCTCTGTGCTATTGTTATTTATGTAAAGGTGGTTTTCCATTCTATATGAAAAATAAGCTCATTTTATCATCATACTATGAAATGGGAATCCGAGGTGGTAAAAAAGCAAAAAGACAAACCCCCTTATTCAAATCAGATTTGAAATAGAGTTCATCTATAGTGCAGCAACGGGAATATGTAAATCTTTATTGTTGTCCTTTGGCTTTGTTTCCTTTCTTTTTTTTTCGATAAAAGAAACTAAACAAAAGCATAACAAGAAGAAAAAGAAAGAGGACAAGTTCAGTCACATCCTTCACCAAAAAAGGATTAAATGCATGTTTAATGGAATTATCCAAATCAAACCCTAAAAGATTATCTAGGCCTAAAGACAAGGCCACTAAAAGGATTAGCATCAAAATAGTAATACCGAAGATTTTCATTTTTATCAGCTCCACCTTTTAGGGTTTTGGTGGTACAAAGCCCTGCTTTTTTTTTCTATTCTTAAAATAAGCAATAACCAAAAGAAATACTGGAATTATCACTTGAAATGGTAAATGAACGTAGATGGGCACAGCACCTAGCCCTTCATGGATATGTTCCGAATAGCTACTTGCAATCACAATGGATATTAGTAAAATGACAAAACCAACTGGATAAGCCAGCCGAGAAGGTTCTTTAAAGTTGAAAACATTTGCCGTACCCGTTACCGCTACATATGTAAACACACTTATTTTGATGAACCCTCCAATCATGAGTTTAACCAAAAAATAAACATCGAGTCGTTCCAAAAAGCCAGCGATCTCAATTGACTGAATGAGGGAAAGAAAAGGATATTGCGAACGTATTGTAAGATCCACCCCAAGCACAGCTACATTCAAAGCCATTATAAACGCGAGAAAAATACCGCTTGCAGCCAAACTCCCTATACCAATTTTTTTTAGCCTCTGAGGTTCGTTCAAATAAGGAAAAATCATTAAAAAGACAATGATTTCGCCAAATGGAAAAAATAAGGTTTCAGTAAAGGACATTTTCATCATCTCTACCCCACTGATTTCAAAAACAGGTTTTAAGTTGTTTATATGGATCATTCCTGAAACAACAATCAGAAGAATGAATGTCATGAAAAGTAAATTCTCTAACACAAAGAAAAGTTCTCCCGTCCTTGCCAGTACCTCTATCCCTTTACGAACCGTATACACCACCACCAAAATAAATACTGCGTTCGCAAAAAATAACGGAACATGAGGATAGGCGAAGGTAAGCAGGGTCTCTCCGAAATCCCTCAACACTCTTGCAGCAAGATACATGAAATATAGAATGTATAGAAAAGCTACTATCCTTCCTAAAAAATTCCCCATTATATGTCTTACATATTCAGTTAGCAGCTGATCAGGGTAGTATTGAAAAAGGCCATAATAAACGAAAAATAACAAAAAACCGCCTATCATCGCAATGAGAATGACTAGCCAAGCGCCCTGTTTGGCTTCACCTGCAAGCGGAACCAAAAGTGCACTTCCTATTTCAAACAGGAAAATAAGGACGAATAGCTGGAAGCCGCTGATTTTTGCCTTTTCCACGAGGATGCCACTTCCTTTCCATTATTGATCGCTCTTTTTTAAATTTGAAAGATACGGCTTGTTACGTAATCCTGTACGGCGAATGAAAGTCTCTACCTGTACATCTACTTCCAGCTTAGGAAAAGAAACATCGTCCCAGTCCTTTTCGATTTTTTTCCATTCTTTCGGATGGGATTCGTGCATGATTTCACCAAAGCCAAAAATATCGGATTTATTTTTTTGTGCACGAACGATCGCATCTTCCATCTCCTTCTTTAAGTCTTTTGCTAACCTCTTTTCAATGTCTATCAGAACGTGCGGACTGTTTAGATTCACGGGAATATTTGCCTCGCGGATATCTCCTTCAACAAGGACCTTTATCAACATTTTAGGTTTGCCATTTTTCATTTTTGCCGCGACGTTGGTTTTTTGGCGTTGCACTTGATAGGTGATTGCGTCTTTTTTATCATTCCAATCAATGTTTAAATTGGTATGTGCAATCCTATCTAAAACCCACATCGAGCCTATTGCCTTATTACCATCCAGCCAGTCAATCAATTTACCATCTTTAAATACACCTATTCCAGCGGTAGTTGGGTTAGCCTCAATATCAGAGGTCTGAGTATTCTCCATTTTATCCTCTTTATCTGTGTTACCCTTCACGGTAAAACCACTAATTATCGGTTCTTTTCCGGTACTCACAAGGTTTTTAATCACTTCTTGAAGATTGACACTGATACTTCTCCCCTGCTGTTTTTCCGAAGATTCAATCGTCCTAATGACTTTTTCAGCTGATACTTTATCGATTGCCGTTAATGTTTCGACTATATCCCTGGCTTTTACACCTCGAGCTATCACGATCCTCGAAGTTGCCCTAAATTCTGGGGAGCGCTCAAAGGCATCGAAAATAGCGTTAATGCCCTCTTCTTTTGCTATTTCCTCACCTATGACGATCAGGTTTGCATGAGCGAAATACATATCTCTTGAAATTTTTGTTGAAGCAATACTATCTAGTCCAAGCACATTATTTCCAGTGGCCCTATAAACGGATATGGCGGGATTTGTCCCGCCGCCTCCCTGAAGAGACCCCGCAACATTGCCTGGGTTAATGATTTGAAACGTTCCCACTAACTTTCCTTCTTTATCTTTATCGATTCCCATTGCCGAGACGATGGCTATCTCGTTTAACTCTTTTTTATCCCAGCATCCAGAGGTGAACGTGGTGCCGATCATCAAGAGCAGAACGAGCCATTTACGATTCATTGCCTTCACCTTTTTTCTTGTCAGAAGTTTTCATTCCCCGCGATTCAGGAGGCAAAGGTCTTTGATTATCGCCTTCCCGTATCAGATTATTATTGGAGCTTAATAATTTTGGTCTTTCTTTGAACGCCCACATAGGTCTTCTAAAGAATGTGTCACCTAATCCTTCTGGGTTAAGAGGGGCGAGAGGTGACATATAAGGAACGCCGAATGAACGGAGGCTGCATAAATGGACGATGAGGACGATAAAGGCTAAAATCATGCCATAGAAACCTAAAACGCCGGCACAAATGATAAATCCGAACCGCACTATACGTGCAGAAATGGCGATGGAATAAGAAGGAGTCGCAAAACTGGCAATCGCCGTGATCGAAACGATGATGACCATTGCCGGTGATACAGCGCCAGCCTGGACTGCCGCCTGCCCAATCACCAATGCTCCGACAATGGACATGGTTGAACCAACCACCTTTGGCATCCGAAGGCTTGCTTCCCTTAAGATTTCAAAGGTTATTTCCATGACGAGTGCTTCAACAACGGCCGGCAAAGGAACCGTTTCCCTTTGCGCTGCAACAATGACTAGCAACTTGGATGGGATCATTTCCTGATGAAAAGTTGTGGCTGCAACATAGACAGCCGGTCCCACTATAGAGATTATAAAAACGATGATCCGTAAAAAACGTGTGGCTGAGGCAATGTCGAAACGATTATAATAGTCTTCGACAGATTGGAAAAACTGTACGAATAAGGCTGGGGCCACCAAGACAAAAGGCGATCCGTTAACAAATATCGCCACTCTTCCTTCAAGAAGATTACCCGCAACCATATCAGGTCTTTCTGTATGATTAAGGGTAGGGAATGGGGTCATGACCTGATCTTCTATCAATTGTTCAATGTATCCTGATTCAAGAATACTATCGATATTTATTCCTTTTAAGCGCTTTTTGACCTCCTCGACGATTCCTTCTTTAGCAATCCCATTTATATACATAATGGAAACATCCGTCTTTGTCACAGTACCTATTTTCATAGACTCAATCCATAAATCCTGACTGTTAATAATGCGGCGTAACATGGCGATGTTTGTTGCATTCGATTCAGTAAATCCTTCTCTTGAACCGCGGACCGTCAAATGTGTGCTTGGTTCCTGAATGGAACGCCGTTCTCCCCCTCTTGTACTGGCAACCAAGGCTTTGTTTATGCCGTCAACAAAAATGATGCTATCCCCTGATAATAATGACAAAAATAATTTTTCCCAGTCCGTGACAGATTCTACACCACCGAGAGAAACTACTTCTTCAGAAATCACGTCCAGTGCTTCTTTAGGAAGTAGTTTTTCTTTTAGATGAGGGTTTTTCATGATTGATTCAATTAAAAAGTCCGTAACGCTTGGATTATCTATCAAACCCTGCACATACAAGATAGTCGTTTTAATTTCAGGGTTTTGACTGATTTTCAACGTTCGGACAATAATGTCCGGGCTGTTACCCGTTTTCTTTTTCATATGGTCTAGATTGGCTGAAATAGAGCTGTCAATATATTCAAGTTTTTTACTTTTAGATTGATCTTTATCATCTATCTTTTGCTTCTCACGTTTCTTCATTTGTCCTTTATTTTTGAAAAAAGAAACCATCGCGCCGAACCTCATTCCTTTTTCGTTTCACTCATTTTGTCCAAAGCACATTCCCTTTATTCTACGTTCAAAGCTCATCCTCTCCGCTTTCCCGTTTGAATGACATATGAAAAAGGCTGTCATAATGACAGCCTCTGATGTTTATATAAGATTATGTAATGAAAGTTCAGACTTGAACGGTCCTTTATCATTTTTTAAATCTACTATAATCACTTTCTTTTTCCCTTATTTCTTCTAAAAATTAAAACAACGAAAAGAATAAACAGTAATACAAATATTGCATATACGATGTTTGAATAAATGTCCATATACCCTACGATGTTTTCCCATGAAGAACCTACAGCTGCTCCAACATTCACCAGAATCACGTTCCAAATCAATGTTCCGGTTGTTGTGTATAGTAAAAAAAGCCAAAAACTCATATGAGACATACCTGCGGGAATGGAAATTAAGCTTCTAATCAACGGAACGAGTCTACAGAAAAAAACAGTCCACGCTCCGTATTTGTCAAACCAAGAATTTGCCTTATGGACGTCAGTTACTGTTAACCGAAAAATATGTCCCCATCTACCCACAAACTTCTCTATCCTTTTCACATCAATCAGTAAACCAATCCCATAAAGCACCACAGCCCCTGCCACTGATCCAAGAGTTGATGCAATCACGACTCCGAATATAGTCAAATTTGTTGATACCGTGGTCATAAAACCTCCAAAGGTTAGAATGACCTCTGATGGAATAGGCGGAAAAATATTTTCCAATGCTATTAATAGAAAGATTCCAATATACCCAAAATTATTCATAAATTCCGTAATCCAGTTTTCCATTTAAAAGCTCCTAACTATTTCAATCATTTGATATAATCAGCAGATAACTTGTTTAGTCCCTAGCTGCTTTCTTATTGAATTGCCTGTCCTAACTTTAGTTAACTTCTTTGTTTTTCTGGCTTTCTTTATACTTTTGGAAAACCCAAATGGAAATGGCAAGCCAACAGCCACTCGCTAAATATCCTCCAATAATATCACTAGGATAATGGACCCCCAAGTATATTCTACTTATTCCTATTGTAAGGATCATCATCACGCTGAACAAAATCAACAGAGTTCTCCCCCACATAGTAGAAATATGCCGCCATAGTAGAAATGTGAGAATACCATATAAAGTGAATGCATTCATCGCATGTCCACTTGGAAAACTGTATCCCCCTATCTCAATGAGTCGATGTAAATCAGGACGAGCTCGTTGAAAGAAAAGTTTCAATATCAAATTGAGGAGAGTTGAGCCAACCACGACAGCACTAAATAAGACTAGCTCCAAACGATGTTTCAATACCTTATACAAGTAAAATAAAACAAGTAAGGAAAGTATAATTATGGAACTAGATGAACCAATAAACGTAAAGACCTTCATGATGGTTGTTAAAGTTGGAGACTCTAAGCCTTGAACGAAGGAAATCACCGCTCTATCAAAATTCAAGAATTCATATGCACTTATTGTGAATGCCATTATACTGAATCCAATTAAAAAAATTACACTAAATACAAAGGCAATAGACAACTGAAACTTTAATTTCATAATAACATCCTTTCACTTTTTAAAACCGCTGTTGCATGATTAAAGTAAGATCTCAATATAGAGTTTTAACTTCATTCTATATGATCTAAACCATAACAAAGAACGAAAGGAACTTGCATTTCTTTCTGTTTATCCAGTGTAAATACTAATAATTCATTAGTTTAATTCATTAGTTAACTCATTTATTCTATCTGTTTCATTTATGATTGTATGTAGCGAGCTTTATAAAACCTCTTTTTGATTTCCCCCCATCTTTGTAATAGAGAAAGATTTCTATGAATAATAAGAAGTGGAATCGGAAGGACATATGATGCATCTTCAACGTATCCATTATTAGAGTATACATACTGAATGAAGAAGAAATAAGATTTTGATTAGATTTTCATTAAAATTTGCTAATCTTTCTACAAAAAAATAAACAGGTCGGTTATCTTCCTCAATTAGCTCCACAATTTATTCAAATAATAGGTAAAGAACCACTCGTGAAATGAAAATCCCTGCTCCCGCTACATAATTTAAAATCATTCTATCTTTTAATACTACTCTATACAGCTTAACCAACTCAACTTAAGGTTACGGTAAATATATCTCCTTATCCAACTTCAACTTGCTGGATTCTACACCAACATGGTCTTAACCTTAATGATGAAAGTAATATCTATATCGAATAACCCTTATGTACTTAGTCCTCTTTAACATTGGTGCTATCTAAAATACTTCTATTACATTTACATAATTACCCATTATGATACAATCAAAGATATACATATTCTGTCATCCGTATTTGAAAGGTAATTATTATGGGGGATTTTCTTTCTAGCTTTCTACTTATTACGGGTTGGCCATATTTGTTGATATGACTTTTTGTATGGTTAATAAAGCTTGATAAACACAAAATTGCTTGTTTCTTTATAGCTCAATCCTATCACTATAGATCACCTGAGTCTGAGCAAAAAAAAAAGAAGGTGGAAAATGAATGAAAGTGAATTTCGGAAAAGTAGCTAAAGATTATGCTAAATGGAGAAATGATTTACCTGGTGAATTAATAGAAAGCTTAAAAATCAGAGGAATAAACTTTGCTAATGTTCCGGTTGCAGACTTAGGTTCTGGGACTGGCGTTTTGAGTAGAGCTTTATTTAAGGAGAGAGCTAAGGTGGTTGGCGTTGAACCATCAAAGGAATTGATAGAAGAAGCGCATAATATTGATAGACAAGAAAATAGTAGAATAAAATATGTTAATCGATATTCAGAGGATACAACTTTAGAAAGTGATACTTTTGACTTTGTAACCGTTTTAAGGGCTTGGCACTGGTTTGATCGAGAAGCAGCATTGAATGAAATAAAGCGGATTATTAAAGAAAATGGCACGTTAATAGTGATGGATTCAGGATTCGTTTCTAAAAGTAACGTAATAAAAGAAACGCTTCAAATCATTAAACGTCATATGCCGGATGGCAAACTAACCTCTGCAGGATCTAAAGCGAATGTCCAACAATTTATTAACGGCTTTCCGGTTAAGTGGTTTAACGAATGGCAGGAACATCAATTTGATTTAACAGATACATATAAATTCTATTACGATGTGACATTTAAAAACGAAGAATGGTGTGGAAGAGTGGGGTCATTATCCTGGCTTTCAAGTTTTTCCGAAGATAAGCGGGTACAAATCCTCGATGAAATCCACTCACATTTGGTAAAAGAGTTTGGGAACATTCAGCATACCATTCAACATGTATGCAATGTAGTAATCTTAAAACGAAAAAAACCTTATGCTGGTTAATGGCATAAGGTTTTTCTTTTTAATGTTTACTGAATGCCTTAAGTGGTAAGCTAGTTAGAGTTTGCCCGGTCGCTGAATCGGTCAGATTCTCTTCCAACTGAAACGAATCCACTGATTCAATATGTGAGTATTTCTCTAGAAATGTGGTAAGGGCAATTTTTGCTTCCAGTCGTGCTAGCGGAGCACCTAAGCAGAAATGCGGCCCATTTCCAAAGGCTAGATGTTTCTTATTATTAGGACGGTGTATATTAAGAGTGAATGCGTCTTCAAACATATCCTCATCCATGTTTGCTGCACTCATCCAGGCAACCACGACATCCCCTTTCTTCAAATCTACTCCTAATAAATCGTTATCTTCCTTTACTGTACGATCTAATTTGGTTAAATTGAATCGGTAACGCAGCATTTCCTCAACGGCTTGTGGTACTAAATCCAGGTTATTACGTAACTCTTCATAGACTTTATTGTCATCATATAATAGTGAATAAAAGGTATTGGCAAGTAAATGACTGGTTGTCTCGACTCCCGCTCCTAAAATCAACATGGTCGTACGCACAACTTCATCATCTGTAAAGGTTTCACCATCTACTTCAGCCTTCAATAGATCGGATATGATATCATCAGCTGGATGTAACCGTTTCTGTACAACAATTGGATATAAATACTCATAATATTCTCTTGCTGCCACTTGCTTCATTTCATTAACTTTTTCTTGTTTTTCTTTGTCAAAGGGAAGGAATAAGATATCTACCCATTTTTTAAACAGTAAACGATCTTTTGAGGGAACGCCCATTAAGTCTGACATGACAATAATCGGAAGCGGACTTGCCAATGATTGCACAATATCAATTTCCTTGTCTGCCCCCATCTGTTCGACTAATTCATCTGCAATTTCCTGAATGCGAGGTTCCCAGTTTTGGAGACTTCTAGGTGTGAATGCTGCGGCCAACAGTGAACGGCGATTTCTATGCACAGGTGGATCCGCTTCAGTGATTTTGATCTTTTCAGGTGCTGAACCTTCCTTGCTATCCGTTCCAACCGATATGGTAGTCCGTTCCCGCACACTCGTAAAATATTTATAATCACTAAGAACACGCTTAACATCTTCATATTTAAAAACATTCCACGTATTTGTTCCTTCGTGATAGCTCACAGGGTCATTTTCTAACATCTGTTTACACCAGGCGTATGGACTAAATTCCTCTGCACGGGACTTAAACTGAGTGACTTCTTTAATTGCAATAATTTCTTTCATGATACCGACTCCTCCTACTTCTCAAAGATACCTAACAAAAGGATTGAATGTTTAGCATTCTTCATCTCCGACACTTAGTTATAGGGTCATCATTCATGTACGTAAATTTTTGATGGTTTGTTTGTATTTTCTTTATTTCCCTTAAATATCTAACCCACTCCATTATAAGATAAGAAGCCATCACAAACCATGCATCATCTATACCAACTCCTTAACATGCAGTTTGCCCAACAAATGTCATGCATTCCATCATCTCGCCATGTAAAACTGCTTATTTTTAACAAATCCTATTTCTTTTTATGATTCGTTATGTCTTTCAAAAGATGAAAAAAACCTATCTTCTTTTCAAATTCTGAGACAGGGGTTTTTCATTAGCTATTTTAATTGATGATTCCCTGACTAACCTTCACAACCATCAAAGCGGTAATTAGACTGTACCCAATGACTCCTTTTGCATAGAAAAAACGGCCACAGAATGTAGCCGTCAAGCGCTGTCCTTTTTAATTAGTTCATATAAATCATCCATTTTCTTTTCCATGATATCCAGTCTAGTTTTGCGTTGCTTGACAGAACGGAAAAGCGATACGATACCTACTATGATCAGGATTAGAAATACAAGGCAAAACAATTGGTATATCATATCCGCCATATTAAAACTACTCACTATGTAATCCCCCTAAATAGCATTCTAAGTTTTCTATTATACACCTTAAAATTAACAATTTAACCTTTAAAGGGGAATTAAGAATGAAAATCCATTTTTCTTTCCTGATCTTTTTTATGTTCCAAAAACTCCATCGTATATTGTATGAAGCTCTTTACAATATCATTACATGGCCGGCTTTTATGYCAAACCAACCCAACTTTTCTTGAGCAGTGAGGCTCAATGATCTTCAATTTTGCCGTTTGTAAATCATGTAATCTTTCATTTGATAGCAATGATGGAAATAAGGCAACGCCGAGGCCTTTTTCTACGAGCTCATGAGTGATTCCCGTTTCGTCTCCTTCAAAAGCAAAATCAGGATAGAAGCCTGCTTCTCTGCAAAATCGTTCCGTCATATCGCGAAAATCATAACCTAATGGCATAACGATGAAAGGAGCATTCTCCACTTCTTTTAGATAGATGCTCTTTCTATTAGCCAAAGGGTGGGAAAGGGGCACGGCTAGAAGTATTTCTTCTTCTAGGATGGGGACCCACTCAATATGTTCCCCTAGCACAGGTACTGTTGAGATACCGACGTCTATTTCCCCTATTTCAATCTGTTTTTTGATTCGTTCGAAGGAAGCCTGATGTTGTCTAAATCGGGCATTGGGATGTTTCTTTAGAAAACCGCCTAATAACTCTGGCAGAATACTCGGAATGGTAACAGCTATGGAGATTAATTTATCCTGCTTATCTGCCAGGAAGGCTAATTCCTTTTCCCCTTCTTTTAATTGTAAAAAGACCTGTTCGACAGTTCGCAAATAGGATTCACCGAGTTTATTTAATTGAATTTGCCTGCCTCTTCGATCAAATAATTCATAACCAAGACTATTTTCCAATTTACTAATCATTTTACTGAGGGCTGGCTGAGTGATGTTCAATGCTTCCGCTGCTTTTGTTAAATGTTGATGTTTTGCAACGATTTGAAAGTATCTCATTTGTAAAAGATCGATCGGGGACGCCCTCTTTCTACGTATTTTAAAAACCCATTATATACTATAAGACTTTTCATCACTTTTTTGGATTTTCTTCAAAGCAGGTTTCCTTTGACCAACAAAGGCACCGGATATAATTAATAATACAGTAATGAAAATCAGGATCAGTTTTGGTAATGCCCAACTATGAGTAAGATCATGAATCAAGCCAATCAAGATTGGTCCGATCGCGGCAAGTAAGTATCCAATAGATTGTGCCATTCCTGAAAGATCAGCTGCTTGCTGTGCACTTTCCGTACGTAATCCGAATGTGATCATGGCAAAGCTGATGGCCATACCGTTCCCTAAACCTATCAAAACCATACAAATTGGTATCAGCGAAAGCTGACCGAAACCCACACCCACCATACCGATGGTCATTAATATCCCTGATATGATTCCAAGAATGCTCCTGTTTGGGATGCGCATCGCGACAATTGGGGTAATGATGGTCGCCGGAAGCGAAGTGAATTGATTAATGCTTAGCATCCAGCCGCTTTTAGCCTGATCCATGCCTTGAGCCATCAACATATCAGGAAGCCATGCTGACAAAATATAAAACGGTAATGATTGTAAGCCCATGAAGAGTGTGATGTTCCAAGCTGTCGGCGATTTCCACATTTCAAAGGAAAAAATCGATGTTGTTGATTTTGAAGCGCGATTCTTTCTTTCTCCCCGCTTTCCCTTCACTTGGGGCAACCAAAGAATCAATGTGGCAATAGCTAGAATTGCCCAACATAATAAAGATCCTTGCCATCCTAAGCCTGCTTCTTTGGCTAATGGAATACTGATTCCAAAACCGATGGCTGATGAAAGGTTCATGCTCGCTATGTAGGCACCAGTCAAGATGCCTGCTTTCTCTGGATGTTTCTGTTTGATGATACCTGGAAGTAGAACATTCCCAACTGCAATGGCAATTCCCATAAAAGCCATTCCGGTCATTAAAGCCGTAACTGATGAAATCGATCGAAGGAATAATCCCACTATGAGTAGCAGTAATGAGTATAGTAAAGTCCATTCCATTCCAATTCGCTTTGCAATCAATGGGGCCACAGGGGAAACCAAAGTAAAGGCTATCAGCGGAATCGTCGTCACCATCCCTGCGACTGCATTATTGATTCCTGTATCATCACGAATCAGGCTAATTAATGGACCTATTGACGTAATAGGTGCACGAAGATTGGCCGCTATGAACAGAATGCTGATTACCCAAATGATGCTGATCTTTGCATTATTGTCTTTGATTCCTATGGTTTTTCTCATTTTTCCGTTTCTCCCCTGAACGCATAGAGCCATTATTTTTCGATTCAATCTCATTATACTCCCGCTCTCGTGAGGAAAATAATAGAAATTCAATCATCATTTCATAACCAAATGGTTATGAATGGCTGTGAAATAAGATATGCGGTAGGTTATGAGTAAAAGCCAAAGTCCTCCCTTGGATTCGTTCCATCCTTTATCAAAACAAAGCAATAGTCTACAATACTGTCATTCTCATATATGACTAAATAGGAGATACTAAAAATAAAAAAACCGATAGCAATTTTGCTATCGGCCAAGCGTTTATGCTTCTATTTGATCGTTGTCAGAATCATCTTGAGGTACAATTAATTCATTATAGAATGCTGCCATTGTTGTTCCCGCATAAGGGGCCAACCATAAAAGTCCAATCCCTAAGGTGAATATACATAGTATTCCCCAGCCTATGAAGCTTAAGTGCATTAGAAAATACTTCCATTTCAACCCTTTCATTCGTTTCTTACTTTCTGAAAATGCTTCAAGCACTGTTAATTGAGGGTGATCTTTTAATAAGAAAAATAGTTGGGAATATGACAGACTCTTGATGATTCCTGGAATAATAAATAATAATGACCATAAAAATATGAAAATACCTTGTAAAATTGATGCACCGATAATCTTAAAAGAGGTTTTTCCTTCTTTATAGATAGCGAATACCTCTGGAATATCAGGGTTTCCTTTCCTGACTATATTCAGGTAAAACCAAGTGGTTGCTATAGTCAGCGGGATTAAGGCTATAGATAGTACGGTTCCGAAGATATCCGACCATACCGGTGTTTCTTCTTGCGCGAACCACTGTGTAAACCCACCACTTCCGATCACTTCAACAATCATAGGTAAAATGACATTGATCAAGAACAAGAGCAACATAAGTGAAACGGCTACTCCCCATTTACCTTTCAAAGAAAGTAGGGCTTCTCTTTTTAATTCTGAGATTCTCATACGTTAATTAACCTCTCCTTTTTTAAATAGCAGAAATCTGAAAATACACTCACTTAACAAGTATGGGTAAATTCAGAAAAACTACTATTTATTTGATGTTTAAATCTCCTGTTGTATTCTAACATAATATTTCTAACTATAGGCTTAAATTCCTATAAACTTCTCTCAGAAAAATATCCCTATGATAATAACCCGACTTTTCTAGAAAAAAGAGAGAGAGTTTCGAATAATCCTTTATCACCTCCCAAATTGTACTCAAAAAGTATAGTACAATTCTTTTTAAAATTTCCTGCCTTGTCTTTTATCATAATATTTTATACAGTTTATGAAAGGGAATATAACAATATTCCATCTATTACTTAAGGCACAATGAAAGCCTCGAACTTCAGCAAGCCATATCCATATGGTGTTTAATAGAACAATTGCTCACATAATGTGAACTCCGCGGATAAACGTGCTATAAACTAAGTCGGATTCCTTTCAAATGAAAAACACCTTCGTTGAATGTACAATGAAAAAAAGTACATGCAGCAAAGTTGTTTTTATTTATAATGCAAGGAATCCGCTGATCAATATTCATGCATCCAATGTCCTGTTATTTTGCTATTTATTTCATTATCTTCAATAGTCTTAAATCCCTTATAATGCGTTTACTTCACCATCAATAATTGTCATTTCAACTTTTGTTCGTAATAGATCGTCCGGATTTTCCATTGAAAAAAGATCGTTCGAGTAGACCGTCATATCTGCTAATTTCCCTCTCGTTATTGTCCCCTTTAGATGCTCTTCATTTGTTGCATAAGCCCCGCCAACCGTAAATAACTTAATAGCATCCATCATGGATATCTTTTCATTTTCATTCCATCCACCATTGGACTGTGAAGGTTCTCTTCTAGTAATCGATGCATGAATGCCGAGTAGTGGATTAACAGGTTCTACTGGGGCATCCGATCCGCCTGCACACAACACACCAGAAGAAAGCAGCGTTTTCCAAGCATACAGATTCGCTTCACGTTTCTCACCTAGTCTTTCTTTCACCCAGGGGTAATCACTAACTACAAATCTTGGTTGGATGTCTGCAATCCTGCTAGGA
>NZ_JBFUIB010000018.1:0-36407 GCF_056402095.1 Peribacillus sp. P4_C12 | reverse complement strand
CTGTCAAGAAGCCCCATTCTATACACTGGGACCCCTGACAACTGATATAGCTCCTGGCTACGATCATATTACTTCTGCGATTGGGGCTGCCATGATTGGCTGGTTTGGAACTGCGATGCTTTGTTATGTGACACCGAAAGAGCACCTTGGACTTCCAAATAAAGAGGATGTTCGAATTGGGGTTATTACGTATAAGATTGCAGCCCATGCTGCTGACCTAGCAAAAGGCCATCCTAATGCTCAAAAACGAGATGATGCCCTATCAAAAGCAAGATTCGAATTTCGTTGGAGAGATCAGTTTAATCTATCGCTCGATCCTGAAAGAGCCGTTGAATATCATGATGAAACTCTACCTGCTGAGGGTGCCAAAACAGCTCACTTTTGTTCAATGTGCGGTCCTAAATTCTGCAGCATGAGAATCTCACAAGATATTCGTGATTTAGCTAAAGAAAAAGGGCTTGGTTTTGAGTCTGTAATTGATGAAGGCTTGAAAGAAAAAGCGAATGAATTTAGAAACACAGACGGAAAAATCTATCAATAATGTGGACGAAAAGGAGAATTCGATGAATCGAGTAATCCAGATTAAAGTTGAAATAAAACAGTTGGAAAATCAGCTGGATCAGCTAAAAAAAGAGCTAAGTATTTTTCGGGGAAATTGTAATCATGAATTTGTAAAAAATGATTATTCACAAGAATGCACAAAGTGCCACTTAATTGAGAGTCTGCAATGGTAGGGATTTCTTGATTAAAATAACTTTGGATTCTTGGTATTCTAGTAAGAAGAAAATCAGCAAATATGTTCCTTAAGATTATTAAGTATGAAGGGGAAGAAGGACTAACCATCCTTTTTCCTTATTTTTTTGTAAGCACCGATTTTGAATTCCCAAAGATACCCAAGATATTCCCTCTTCCTTTTACAAGTATAAGTTACCTCAGGTACTTTCCTTAATCCTAGTATGTCCTTCATTTCTTAGTAATAATGTTAGTCAAAAAAAACAATACAATTATTATGAAGAACTTGGCTTATTAGTTTTCATGGAAGAGTTTATATTGAATAATCCTGTTGGGTTTTAACATACTAAACTTGTTCGCATCATTGATAAAACGAGGAGGGAAATAAAATGCAAAACCAAAATCAACAAGGTCAAGTACACCAGAACATGCAAACGGGTGCTATACCCCCACAAATGAATCACGGTGGTCATGAAGTATTCGATGTACATGAAGTGTTGTCGGGAACGATTGGTACTTTAAACACTTATATGCTTTTGCGTCAGCATGTACAGGATCAAGAATTACTGGACATTCTGGATCGTCAATATCAGTTCATCCAAGATGAATATAACCTTTCATTAGAGTGCTTTCAATCTGGCCAGGACCCATCCAAACGAACACAGAGCTACAAAATGAATCAAGGTAACGATTTTATATATGGATTGACACCAACTCAGCCAAAGAAACCTTTGCAATCCATATCGGAAATTACGGATGAATGCATTTCAGGCTTGATGCTTGGGGCAGTGAAGTCTGCTGCTTCTTTAAAAGCAATGTCTGCACTTGAAATTACAAACCCAGTTGTGCGTCGCGTATTTGCAGATTCTATTCCGAACTGCATTGAAATGGCATATGAGATTTCGATATATCAAAACAAACATCATTACTACCAAGTTCCACAGCTTGCACAGCAGGATATGCAACAAATGTTGAATTCATATTCACCTGCACAAGGAAATAACAACGTAAGCCATTAATTAAAGAACAAACAAAATCTAAATAAAACTAGTAAATTTATTTCGACCATTTACAACTTATTTAAGAAGGGATAGGACTAAGCACCATAAGTCCTATCCCTTCAATAATTTTAACCAATGTTGTTTCCTTATTAATGTTTCATCTGATTTATTTCCTGAACACAATTTTGGACAAGAGTTACAGCCTGGCTCATAGTTGCTCCTCCACCAAATGCTGCCATCACTCCAATTGCTTCCAGGATTTCTTGTTCTGAACACCCTTGATCAAGGCATCCTTTAGTATGGTAGATAATACAGTATTCATCTTGAGAATATAAGCTTATACCTAAAGCGATAAGCTGTTTCTCTTTCTTAGATAATAGACCTTCTTTAAAGCATTCTTCCGTAAAGGAATTGAATTTCTTAGCGAGCTCAGGCATTTTATCCGTAAAAACACCGATTCAGCTTTACAATCGTGAAGAGAGTTTCTGTAGTATTATTAGCTTGAATTTCCAAATTCCATTCAGCTCCATCCCTAATAATCTTTCATCAAAAATTAGTATGAACTAAACAAGAAATGATTAATCAAAAACGATGGAGTTATTGTGAATGAATAGCCCGTTAGATCATGTGTAGATGCACTAATACATATACATAAGGATATTCTGTTGCATCGCCACATACAGCTCATTTGTATAGAGAGCATCCATAGACTGAAAGGCACTCCAGAATAGTTGAAGACTAAAATATGGACAAAGTATAATGAAATATGTAAAGAGTTAAGATACCTTTTTGCAGTGTCTAACTTAAGGGGGGAAATCGTAATGAATGAACTGAACGCATTATTCCGAAAAAGAATAGGGTTGCTGGAACATGAAAAAGTGACTTTTGAAAAATTAGATGAAATTCTTGAAAAGACAGCGAAAACAATTCCCTTTGAAAACTTATCCATAATGGCATCTCATCTTAGTGACATCAACAAAGAAAATATCATGAACAAAGTTCTCGTGAGAAACGAGGGGGGACTTTGTTATGAATTGAATACGGCGCTTTATTTTTTCCTAGTGGAAAATGACTTTGACGTTTTCTTAGTTCGCGGCGTAATTTACAATCAAGGGTGGATGACCATAGGTAGAACCCATGTCGCCATTCTATTAAATCATGAAGGTCAAACTTATTTAGTCGATACGGGATTTGGAGGGAATTTACCTTTAAAACCAGTACCATTTAACGGAGAAACCGTTATTTCTCAAAATGGTGAATTTCGGATTAAAAAGGAATGTAACGAACATGGAGATTATATTTTTGAATTAAAGCTGAAACATAAAGATCCCGATTGGAAAATTGGGTATGCTTTCGATTCTTCAAAGACCGTAGAAAATGTTGTGGAACTGAATGAGATTCAAACTATCATCAGTGAAAACCCAAAATCACCTTTTAACAAACATCCTTTAATCACTCGACTTACAAATAGCGGGAACATCACTTTAACCGATACATCCTTTACGCAGTGGGATGACGGGAAAGTGACAAAAGAAGAAATAGATAGCACACGATTCAAAGAGATAATGAAGCAGTATTTTGATAGATAAGAGATAACGAAAGAAAGTTGCCCTCCCTCAGGCTGTCGAGAAACCTTTGACAGCCTTTTTTATGTTCCTTAACTTAGACATTGAATTTGTTAGGGTGCATACGGGAACCATTAGTGTACGACCTTGAAGGAAGGAGACAATCTGATTTTGTTGTTACCCTCATTAAATGCAGGACAATCACCCTTCCTTGTCGAACTAAGTACAAGAGAAGAGGCTGATGAAAATGAGTAATGCAAAATACAAATTTTATTATGTGAATGGGGAAACAGAGGAGTTAGAGACGAATGAACCCTATACTGATGAAGCCAATAGTATTCTGAATCTGCAATTAATTCAAAATGCGACATGGTTACAAGCAGGTGGGAAGCATATCAACTTAGCTAATGTAATTAGTATCGAATTTGCAGGAGACCAAGATAAACGTAAATTAGAGCAAATTAAGTTTAGGCCTAATAAATAAAGCACCCAATACGGGTGTTTTTTTTTATCATTTGTTATAGTTTTAATTGAATAGGTGAAAAGGGAGAGATTCAAAATGGAGAAGAAAAATCGATTAGTTTTTACTAGATCAAACGCTGGTACTAAACGGAAATTCGATGAGGCTATTACAATTCTGGAATATAGCGTAATGCTTGTTGAACTCTTCGACTTAAAAGAATTTAATAATGTTATTGCCGGGCAGTTAAGACTAATTCTATGTGAGAACAAATATACACGAATAAAGAGGGAAAAAGTCACCATTGATAACTCCTTAATAAAGAAAATCAATCCTAACCCGAAATTGTATCCCGTTAAAGATTTTATTGAAATAAGCAAAGAAGGCAATACAAAAATACCTGAAGAACTTT
Organism: Peribacillus sp. P4_C12; assembly: GCF_056402095.1. Classification (NCBI taxonomy): domain Bacteria; kingdom Bacillati; phylum Bacillota; class Bacilli; order Caryophanales; family Bacillaceae; genus Peribacillus; species Peribacillus sp. P4_C12. The sequence goes on along the minus strand of NZ_JBFUIB010000018.1, from coordinate 32,237 downwards.
TCGATTACACTAAGCCGAGGATTGATTTAAATATTTGGCGAAATCAAGTAATCTATAAAAGTAGTTTAGGGGGCATTCTCCAGGAAATTACAATCTTAGATTTTATTAAGGAGTCTGCTCAAAAGAGTGGTGGTGCTCACGTGGAATCAAGTCTTCCTGAAAAGTCTTTTATGGTGGACGAGCATGCCGAAAGTATTTTAAGGTGTATAGCAAGAGGGTTATTTAGGTCTATTGGTAGAGATTTTGAAGAACATTCTTCTATGAACCTTACACATATAATAAAGAAAATTGAACAATCAAGGGCCTCCGAGTAGTTTCTTTATTGTAAAAAAAGGGGGGGATTTACCCTTACTTCATGACATGACAATCACGTTGCCTGAAGATTGAGTAAAAAGCATTTAGAGGAAGATATAATAGAAGGCTGAGTAAAGGTAAGTTCTTTATGTAATGAGTAGAAGAATTTATCCAATTAAGTCTTCAATTGTAGCAGGTTAGGATAACAATAAAAGACGATTTTTCCACCTAGAGTTGGAAAAGTCGTCTTTTTATTTGTTTATAGGTCAGGAGATAAACTGGAATAAACCCACTAAAAGAAAATAACAGTATGAAAGGCTCTATTTTTTTGTCCTGAGCGTACTCCACAATTTCTGCATATTTAATTGGTACGATGTATTCAAATGTTAAAGGAGGATTTATTACATGCTGAAAAAAAGAATGAAAATGCCCATCATTTTATCATTATGTGCAGCCCTTTTCTTAGTACTGGGTGCATGCTCCAATACTAATGACGAAAGCAAAGAAAATAAGGAAGACAAGGATCATAGTAATATGGATATGAACCATTCTAGTTCAGGTGATGTTCCTAAAGGTTTAAAAGTAGCTGAAAGCCCAACCTATGAAGTCGGAAGTCAAGCGATTATAGAATCAGATCACATGGAAAGTATGAAGGGTGCGAAAGCAACAATTGTTGGTGCCTATAATACTACCGCTTATGCTATTTCGTATACTCCTTCAAATGGTGGAGACAAAGTGGAAAATCATAAATGGGTTATTCACGAAGAGCTTAAAGATGCTGGCGAGAAAACGTTAGAACCTGGAGCAGAGGTTACAGTAGATGCATCCCATATGGAGGGGATGGATGGTGCAACCGCTGAAATTGATTTTGCCGAAGAAACGACTGTGTATATGGTTGATTTCACTCCGACTAATGGTGGAGAAGAAGTTAAAAACCATAAATGGGTAACAGAAAGTGAATTAACATCAGCTGAATAATGTTGAAACAAATGAAAAAAATTTTACGTTCAAATCAAAGGTTAGCCAGTTCTTACTGGTAACCTTTTTAATACTTTTCTAGACTGTTGATGATTTGACTCACACTTGTTAGACGACATAGGGCTTGTCATGTTTTTGTGATATTTTACTATTTTTATTTTATTTTTTCCTTCAGAATTTTTATTGTGAATATCTAAGAAATAAAAGTTAAAGTTCATTTGTTTTTGTGATACTGTAATCCATATTACATAGTTAATCTTACAATGACAGGTTTTTCCCTTACAGTTGCTATAAAGTTAGTAATACATAAACAGGCAATTGTTAGTGGTGAATTTTGTGAGATCCTATTTATTTGTAGTGTTGATTATTAAGAAAGATTACAGAATGGGAGATACAAATCCATGACTCTTGGCCCGCGTGTCCTTAAAACAGGAATTGCTGTTACATTGGCATTGTTAATTTGCTCGATCTTAAATTTGCAGCCTGCAGTGTTTGCAGGGGTGGCAGCTGTTTTCACGATTCAGCCTTCTATTTATCGTACATGGAGGCATTTGTTTGACCAAATCATTACCAATGTAATTGGTGCACTGACTGCGCTTTTTTCGATTCATTTCTTGGGGGATAGTCCAATTATGATTGGACTTGTCATGATATTGGTAATTTCGCTATGTTTGAAATTGAAAATGGAAAGCACAATACCGCTTACACTCGTTACGGTATTAGCCATCATGAGTGCTCCAGGTAATGAAAGTCTGCACTTTATATTAAACCGTTGTTTAATCATTTTAGTTGGTATTGTGTGTGCAATGATCGTAAATATTGCCATCTTCCCACCAAAATATAAACGAAATTACCTTGATAAAGTTCAATTGATTTTTAACAATCTTTCTTTATTATTACGTACGGCATTTTCCAAGGAAATGAAGGCAAAATCTTTTCAAGAACACTATGCAAAATTAATTAAAGACATTCCAAAACTAGAAGAACAATATAAGATTTTTGATGAAGAAAGAGGGAATCTTGTAAAACTAAACCAGCTGGATGTTAGGGAAATCGTAGTATTTAAACAAATGCTGAAGACCCTCAAGCAGGCAGAACAAGTAGTAGAAAACATTGATGAACATTATTTCCAGAGTAAGACGAATGAGGAGGAAAACCATCTCTTCGACCATCATCTTGAAGAGTTAATCAAAGGTCATGAATACTTGTTGCTAAAATACGAAGGGAAAATAAAAGGGGAAGATTATCATATTGAAAATGATATGGCGGAAAAAAGCCAAATATTTTTCGAGCGTGCTCTCGAAATATACAGTCAAAATAAAGAACAGAAATTACGCACAATGATTATTGCTTCTTCCATCGTAGAATATAGCCTTCAATTGCGACGATTAAGTCGATTAATCGATCAGTACCAAACGGCAAAAAGGTAATGGGAGTCATCTGATTATAATCAGGAGAAAAGGATGCTCACTGTACCATCGTATTAAAGGATCTTCATCATCGTTTGACTATTTCACTTAACAGCTTTGACCTTTATCTTTTACTTGAATTTTCCAGTACACAAAAAATACAATAGTTTCAATGTAAGAGGACGATTCTAGTAAATGAATCGTTCTCTCTTTATTTTTGCTAGTTAACATTGTCATCAATTCTTCATGTAAATACTGGTAATCACCCTATCTCTGTAATAATTTTAAAAATATGTTCTAGAATTCCTATTCCCTTTACTAAAATATATAAAAATTCATGAAAACTTTACTTTTATTTACATACTTCTCGTATTGATGTCAATATTCAGTAATACATGTTTGTTATAATCGATTCACAGTTTTAAAAGTAGAATTGACTTGGGATAAGGGTCTTCTAAAAATCTTTCATTTACAGATGAGTAAGCAGGCTGATTGAAGATGACTGAATAGTAGGAGTGAACAAAAATGGAGCAATCTATAAATCTAAATGAACTTACATTTAACGATAAAGATAGATATGTAATCATTACGAATGCTTATCCACACGAAAAGCAATTATATCGTAATGGGTTTATCCACCGAAGAGTCAAGGCTTATTTGGCAGAGGGTTTGAAGGTTGATGTCTTTGTTTTACATCCTGCCTATAAAAAAGCTGAAAAGTATTCGTATGAAGATGTGCCTGTTTATCGAGGAACTGAACAGCATCTACGCATGTTCTTAAATCATAAAGTACATAAAAAAGCGCTCATTCATTTTGTTAATTCAAAAATGGTACAAGCGATAAAAGAAACAAGCACAGATTTACCAATTATTACGTGGATACATGGTTTTGAAACGGAGGCTTGGCATAGAAGATGGTTTAATTTTCTTGAAAGCCCTGAAAGCTTACGGAAGATTCTTGAAATGGCGGAGGACTATTATGTAGCACAGCTTTCTTTTATGAATTGGTTTTATCAAACGGATGAATTGGATACAACTTTTGTTCATATTTCCAAATGGTTTAAAGAACATATAGCGGAATGTGACGCGAGAGCAGAATCGAAAAATTCAGTAATCATTCCCAATGTAATAGATGACAATCTGTTTACTTTTATAGAAAAGCCAGCAGATATGCGGACAAAAGTCCTTTCAATCAGGCCGTACGCTTCTCGAAAATATGCCAATGATTTATCGGTGAAAGCAGTGCTAGAGCTTTCAAAGAGACCATATTTCAATAAATTAGAATTTGCTTTTTATGGTGATGGAAAGTTGTTCGATCAAACAGTTGAGCCAATCCGTAATTTTGAGAATGTAACTATTCATAAAGGCTTTATATCTCAAGAGCAAATCGCTGCATTGCATAAGGAGTATGGAATTTTTCTTTGTCCAACCCGTTTGGACTCTCAAGGGGTTTCAATGTGTGAAGCCATGTCTAGTGGGCTAGTGCCGATTTCAACAGATATCACGGCAATCCCCGAATTCGTTAAACACGACGTTTCTGGCCTTCTTACAAAACCTGAGTCTCCTATCGAAATTGCCGATGCAATAGAACGCTTATATTACAATTCGGACGTATTCTTAAGAGTGTCAAAACAAGCATCGCAGTCTATTCGAGATAAATGCGCCGTAGATGTTGTTATTAAAAGAGAATTAGAGATTATCCAAGGTTAATGGAGGGGAGTTTTTTCAATATGGACGAACGAAACGAATATTGGAAAACTATGTATGAGGAACTAGAATTACAAATGAAAGACATGATGTCCATGACATTAGAGCTCATAGAGAACGATAGCACTGAAAAACAAAACATTATTGAGAACGTTACAAAAGAAAATAATAGGTTGCGAGAAGAATTAGAAAAAAGTAAGTTAGCCCAACAAGAAAACATTAAGCTAAACAAAGAGATACGTAGACTTAAGTTATTAGAACACAAATTCAACGTTACTTATATAGGGAAATTCACGTTGAAATACCTTGCACTCAAATCATCTATGAAAGAACAAATAAAAAAATAGAAATTCATATCACATTTCAGTCATTGGAGTGAAAACTTTGAGTTCACATGAATTAGTGCGTAACAGAAAAATGAAGGTACTTCTATTTGGCTTTATTGACATGAATTCAATGGATGGATCTGCAGTATTTTTATCTTCCCTAGCTTCGACTATTGCGTTAGATTCTAACATCGAGGTAGATTTACTTTTAGCTAGCCCAGTCAAACGCGATATATTAATTCAGCCACTTGAGAAATTTGACAATATAACGATTCTTAATCCTTTTGTTGATCCTTTTTTTAATGCCACCGATGAAGAATGGGTAAAAAAAGGTGTCATTAATTTTGATATTGCTGAAATGCTCATTTCTCATTATTGGAGTCAAAAGGAATATGATTGGCTATTTGTAAGAAGCATTGAGACTGTTGAAAAAATAGCAAGGCATAAGCATATCATAAAGAATACATTAGTTTATGCTACAGGCTTAACTCATATAGGTCAGGATGTTAATGAAGAAAAATTTGAGAGCATCAAAAATATATACAATCAATGTGCTTATTTCTTATGTCAAACAGAAGAGATGTGCGAATTTGTAATTGAGATTCTTAATTTGAATAAAGAAAAAAACAAAGTTTCCCTGCTTACCCCGATGATACCAAACGTTGAATCAGCAGGAGGGGAAGATCGGTTAAAACACAAACTTGTATATACTGGGAAATTCGACCCTGATTGGAAGACGATTCCTATCATTACTGCCTTTAAAGAATTAAAGCGTGAGATTCCGAATCTTTCACTTGATATTGCAGGAGATAAATTCAAATGGGTTAAAGGCGATTCTCAGTTTAAGGAAGAAGCGACATATCTCCTGGAACATACAGAAGGGCTTACATGGTACGGGGCATTGACGAGGGAGAATGCTCAACAATTAATAGTGAACAGTGACATTGGGATAACCTGGAGAAGTGAGGAAATGGACAGCAGTCTGGAACTGTCTACGAAGTTATTGGAATACGGAATTTTAAGGAAGGCTGTAATAATGAATCCAACCAAAATGCATTTAAAGCTTTTTGGGGAAGATTACCCGTTATATGCTGTTACAGAGAAGGATTTCCGTGACACAGTCAAATTAGCTTTATGTAATAAGGATATTTATGAGTTTGCAGCCAAACGAATGTATCAAGTTAGCAGGCAGTTTTTGTTTTCGGAAGCATTAAAAAAACTGCAAGGGCTATTATGGAGTAGACGTATTACTGATTATTTATATAAAAGTGGAAATGCTTATTATATTGATGAAGATGACTTTGATGAACTAAATAAGCATGTACCATCCCATCAGGTAAAAAAATTGCCTGCAGATATAAATGTTGAAGAAGTTTTCACCTATATTTTCAAAAGCATTCCAGAAGAATTAAAAAAAGTAGAAAAACTTGTTAAGCTGTCTGGGTTTGGTCAAATCATTCAAGCGGAAAAAGCAGGATGTTTTACCTTCCTTCAAATTCATAAAAGTTATAGCAGCTTTGAGGAAAATTTTCAAAATAATTTGCCATATCTAAAAACTATAGGATTTGAAACCAATAGCACTCCAAAATTAAAACCAAAAGACATGGAAACTTCAATAAAAGAACGGATAATTGTAGAAAATAAAAACAATGATGTGAAAGTGAAAAACAAAGAATTTGTTAAAGAAGTAAAGAAATTAAAAAAACTGAACGCGGTTCAACTTAAACAAATTACTAAGTTAGAAAAACAAAACCTAGCACTTGGACGTAAATACGATTCACTTTCGAAGTCAAAAATGGGTAAGATGACATTTAAATATTGGGATTTAAGAAAAAGGCTTAACTTTTAATAAGAAGGGGAAGGTTTTTTTGAAGCTGATTAAGTAGACAATGAAATGGAAAAGACTCAAAATAGAAAATCATTAAATTGTGAAACAATAACGGCTTCCTAGTTGCTGGTATTTCAGAAAGCTATGTGTCCCCTGAGAGATTAAAGTCAAAATCAGACTCAGACTCCTTTCCAATGTAAACGTCAAGTAGTCCTAAATACACGATGAAAATTGTGTTTTCGGGGCTGCTTTTTGTTTGCTTCCCTTTTTACCGGTACCTTSCATATGSAAGGTACCGGTAAAAAGGGAAGACTTGATCTATTTCTTCTTTATTCGTTACATCCATATTTGGTAGGTGTAGGTAAGGATCACTTATTATTATCTTGTTCGTCAAGTTTAGCATCCAGTAAAATCATGCAGTACCTAAAAGGAAGATCCTCAAGAATTCTGCAGGATCAATTCCCTGAGCTGAAAAAGAAGTACTGGGGACAACATTTATGGGTAAGAGGCTATTTCTGAGCCACAGTAGGAACGATGACAGAAGAAACAATTAGAAATCATATAGCTAATCAAGTCAATGAAGAAAAGAACGACATATTCAGGATTGAAGTGAATATGTCGAAAAAATTTATTATGCTTAAGGACTTTGAGATGACTTTAGTCGTCGACATATATGTCCAAATCCACCTGCTTTAGCATGAGGCCGTTTAAGGCGTGTTAGCGGTTTTATTAATTTGTCTGCATTTCTAAATCCTTAATTTTTACATTTCTTTGAGCAAAAACTTTTTTTACCACCTTTAGAGCATTCAAGACACGCGGGAAGCCTGTATAGGGAATCAAGTGCATGACAGTTCCAACAATTTCATTTGGAGTTAATCCAATTGTAAGTCCTGTGTTGATATGCAATTCTAATTGCGGCTCCGTACCTTGAGTTACAAGAGAAGAGATTGTGGCAATCGTACGTTGATGATTAGTTAAGCCCTCTCGTGAATAAATATCTCCAAAAGCAAATTCAACAATATAACTCTCTAAATCAGGTGCAAGTTCTTTAAATTCGTCTACAATATTCATGTGTGTTCCAATTTCCTTGTTATCTGTTAAAGTATACTCCTTTATAATATCTACACCTTGTTGGTAACGAGTTTTTTCCATGTTATTTTCCTCCTAAAACGTCATTTGTATTTGACAAAATAACTATAACGCAGATTTTGTTATTCGTAAAACACATATAACTCATGCAATACATTCCTTTTTTTCATGATTAAAAAGGTAATTCAGCTGAAATATACTGGATAAATTCACGAACTGCAGGTGTATTTGGCTACTTCTATAAAGTAAGTGAGGTCAACTAAAAGCCCCTGAACGCTACCTAGCGTACAAGGGCTTTTGTCATTTATATCGAGAAAAGGAGCAGGGAAAATGATTATGATAATTGACCATCTTGAAACTTTTTATGTATGTTGTCCATTTTAAGATGACGTTAATTTAATCAAACTTTATTTCAGTATAAAAAGGATTTTACATCATATTCAACTGTTTTATACAGATCGTGGCAAAGATAACAAGTTGATTTCAGATGCACTAGAGACATTTGGCAATCAACTATCACTTAGTGTGCAAAAGTATGTCCGTATGATAACACCGTGGCCGAAGCGATGTACAACGTGTTTAGAAATGAATTCGCAAACGGGGCAGTCGCTTCTCTTGAACAGCTGGCTCTTGAACTAGATAATTGTTATTTGACACCAGTGGAATTTCAGCGATAGTACTTATAAAAGTCGTTCAATTTAGTGTTGACATACCCTCTTTGCTTGCCCGTTCTTCAAGTTAAATCGCATCCTCTTTCTCAATATTTCGAATTGCCGAGTAAGCAATTGTTACTCCGACTGCCGCGAGCGCTAATTGAAGAGGAATGAAAGTCACCATTGAGAATGCTGGATTAGAAGCACAAGCAATCATCACTACTATAAGGGATGAACTTATTGTGGTCGGAACAGAATGTTTACGCATCCCAAAATACAATGGAATTAAGCTAATTCCTGCTGTGGCAATGGAATATGGAATCATTTTTAAGGCCTCTCCAAAATACTGATTTGCAGTTATTGAAAATGGAACAATGGGAAAATAGCTATTTATAATAGTAAATGAACCCGCAACAATGATATTAGTCACCAACATGGTGATAAACGTCAGCGCAGCTATAAATAACAGTTTGCTAGCAATCATTTTCTTTCGATTAATGGGATATGAGAACATAATCAAAATGGTTTTGTTTTTATATTCCTCAATGACTATTTTCGCAATCAATACTGCGGCAAACACAATAAATGTAGCTCTCACCATTGCGCCGATCATTACAAAGGCTTCTTGATACATTGTAATCATTGAATCTCTTTCCTGCTGTTCTAAATACATAACGAAACACAGAATAGGTGTCATGATTATGTTTGTGATAATCGCACCTTTTATATACCAACCAAATTTAAATTTCATAAGTTCTAGTCTCATTAATTTAAGCATGAATTCCCTCTCCGTTCATTAAATTTAGGAAATACTCTTCCAATGAGCTATGTTTTTTGTTGATACTTTCAATCTCAATATCCTTCATGATGAGTGCTTTTGAAATTTCTTGTTGTGTTGCGGTCATTTCATAAATGCGAATCATCTGTTCACTTATGATTTTATAATTTTTTAAACCAAGTTCATGATCTAAAATGTAAGTTGCTTTTTTGATATCTTGAACCGTCACCTCAATATAATCTGTCTGTTCCCCATTGATACTCTTCATTGAAACTTCTTTTATCAGCTTCCCATTTTGAATGACCCCAATCGTATCTGCCATTTGTTCCATTTCAGCTAAAATATGGCTAGAAATTAGTAAAGTAATGCCATATTCTTTGCAAAGCATTTTAAATAACTCTCGTAACTCTTTAATACCAATGGGGTCTAAACCGTTAATAGGTTCATCTAAGATCAACAGTTCTGGTTTTGTCGTAATCGCTCTTGCAATTCCTAACCTTTGTTTCATACCAAGAGAAAAGTCTTTTACTTTTTTGTCATCGACATTGTGTAATTTTACAAGATCTAACGCGTGGTCAATGGACTTCTTGTCATAATAGCCCATGTACTCACAATGTAAGTATAGATTCTCCTTTGCTGTTAGTTTTTCATAAAAAATAGGATATTCAATTATCGTCCCTATTCGTTTTAGCACTTCGTATGATGTATTAGTTAATTTCTCACCGAAAATTTCAATATCACCGCTTGTAGGTTTGATTAAATTCGTAATCATTTTCATAATCGTTGTTTTACCAGCACCGTTTGGCCCTAAAAACCCGTAGATTTCACCTTGCTTCACATGCATATTGACCCCGGAAACAACCTCTTTTCCTTCAAATACTTTTGTAAGTTGATTTGTTTTTAATATATATGACATTTCGCTTTCCCCTTTCGCTGCATATTTTAATTGTACGAAACGAACCTCTCTTTTTTCTTACTCAATTCTTACAAATTCCTTAAGCTCACAGGGAAGCGTAAGGAGACCACTTGGCACGTACAAACTGTTATGCTCGAAATGAGATAAAGGAAGAGTCGGAAGTTTGATAGTCGTTTGTCCTGGAGCAAGACAAAAAAGCTTGGAGACTACCTCTTTCTACAAGCTAAAATTTCATTCTTTTTAACTTAATAATAAATACTGTTTTTTCATATGACGTACTGGAAAGATGAATTTCTCCACCTAATGCTTCTACAAGTCGCTTCGTGATCGTTAGTCCAAGTCCGCTACCTTGATATAAACGATTTCTTGAATCTTCTAAGGTATACATACGCTCAAATACTTTATCGATTTGTGACTCTGCAATCCCTTTTCCTTTATCCCATATATCAATACACACAACCTTTTCATCACTTCTTAAAGTCATGCCCAGAGTTTTTCCATCATCTCCATAAGTAATCGCGTTCGAGATTAAATTATTTAACACTCTATTTAGCACTTCTACATTTCCAAGTGCATATAGAGGTTCTTTTGGTATATCAATATGGACCGAAAAGCCTTTCGCCATTAGTAAATCATAGAACGTTAAAATATTTTCCTGACACACTTCATTCATATTAATTCTAGTTAACTCGATTTCTTTATCTCCCGACTCTAATTTCGCTAAGTCAAAAAACTTATGAATGAGCTCTATTACATCAATAGTTTTCATATGCACCTTTTTCAGCAGTGCTTGTCGTTCGTCCTCACTCATCGTAGGATCTGTATGTAACATCTCTGCATACCCAAGAACAACCGTCAGCGGTGTTTTTAAGTCATGCGATACATTAGAGAGCATCTTGCGCATGGACATCTCTAACTTGGCATGATCGGCATTTGTGATTTGCTTTGCTACTAATAAATGATTAATAGCGACTAATAGCTTTTGTAGTTCTTTATCATCTGTCACAACTAATAACTTTTCACCTGTTTGGTTTTCCAAAATATCCTGGAGCTTTTCATATATGTAACGTAAATTTGCATCTTTACTTTTCTGCGTTCTATATTGAAAAAAAACAACACCTAATAATATGAAAATTATCATCATTAAAAAAAGTACCATGCTACATCACTTCCAGCTTATAACCGATTCCCCATAATGTTTTAATATACTCTGGGTTTGATGGATCATCCTCTATCTTCTCTCGCAGCCTTCTCATATGAACATTAATAACATTCTCATCACCATAATATTCTTCATTCCAAATGAGGTTATAAATTTGAGTTTTTGTAAACACACGATTGCGATTCTTCGCAAATAGCTTTAATAGTTCAAACTCTTTGGAAGTGAGTTTAATAACTTTCTCTTTCTTCCAGACAGTAAAATTGATTGTATCTATTTCCAAATCACCAATCTGAATAATTTTATCTTGTATCTTTAGTGGAGCTGAATATTTTGTCGAACGACGAATTCCTGCCTTCACCCGTGCCGACAACTCAATCATTGAAAATGGCTTACAAATATAATCATCTGCCCCGAGGCCTAACCCGATTGCCTTATCAACATCTGTGTCCCTAGCAGACATTAGTAAAATAGGGACAGCACTTCTTTCACGAATCAATTTCATTACTTCTAAGCCATCTATCTTTGGTATCATAATATCTAGTATGATTAAATCAAACGAACATTGCGTAAATTTTTCCAGTCCAACTTCTCCATCAGAAGCTGTCGCTACAACAAAACCTTCTTTTGTTAAATAGCTTTCTACCATTTCTTGAATCGATAAATCATCTTCCACTAGCAAAATATTAGATGGCATTTCTTACCTCTCCTAACTTTTACATATATTAACACCTTTAATTATACTCCAAGATCTATTGAACGTGAAAAAAGGTGGAAACCATTCTAGTAGAAATTCTATTGGTGCATACAACAGCAAATGCCAATTAATTCTCAAAACTTGTAGTACTAAATTAACAACGATCATCACAAGATTGAATTAATGAAGCCGCTACAGTATCCTTGATATTATAATATTCTGAAAAGTGTAGGGGGAGAAATGATGGAGGAGAAAGTGCTAAAAGCGATTCAAGATGATTATCCAGATGCATTTGCATGGTGTTATGGATGTGGTCGGTTAAATAAAGATGGTCATCATTTTCGAACGGGTTGGCAAGGAGAACAAACTAGGACAATTTATACACCACGCTCAGAACATATTGCAATTCCAGGATTCGTTTATGGCGGCTTAATTGCATCGTTAATTGATTGTCATGGAACAGGTTCGGCTGCATTGGCATTGCATCGAAAAAATGGGCATGAAGTTGGGGATGGAATAGAGCCTCCTCGGTTTGTAACAGCTTCATTAAAAGTGGAATTTGTAAGGCCAACCCCAAATGATGTTCCATTAATAGCGGTTGGGAAGATACAAGAGATTCATCCTAAGAAGTGGAAAATTGATACAGAAGTATTTGCAAATGAAACACTTTGTGCTCGTGGAGAAGTTGTAGCAGTGGTGATGCCAAGCACTTTTACAAGCAAAGAATAATCCCTAGCATGATGGGTCATAAGTCATCAATGCAACGGATCCTTCAGTTGAGAAGAAGTAAGGCCTAATAAAAGCTTTATAAGAAAAAGAGTATGTGACCGTCCAAGCATTTGGACGGTTATTTAGTGCACCTAGCAAGTATCTTCAAAATCAAAGAATGAAAGACAGTGCAGGGCAGAATGTTTTAACATACATATTCACCTTAGCTTGATGGAGAAAGTCCATCCAAGTGAGTGATTCCAAGGCGGTTGAGCGCTTTTTGTACCAAAATACCGATGTAACTGACAGCGCATTTTATGCAAGTTAGAGCTATTTAGTTACATGTGGCTGGAAATCACAAGCGAAATTTCAGTTTATCAATATACTTAAAATATAAGCAAAGGGAGGTCGCAAAGATGAAAATACAGGTAGAGATAGATGAGGAGGTCCAAGCGATAGAGGTACTTATCCGAAATCATGAATGGAATGAGGAAGTGCAAGAATTAATGGAGCGCTTGAAGGAGAGAAAACGACCATATTTTGTTGGCAGGAAAGAAGATATGCAGCATGTTTTCAGGGCAGAAGAAATAATCTGTTTGTTTACAGAGCAAGATTCCATAATGGTGCGGACGAAACAAGGGACTTTTGAAATGAAAGAAAGATTATATGAACTGGAAAAGGACCTTCCAGGTAATCAGTTCGTTCGATTATCCAAATCGGTGATCGCAAATCTAAATGAATTAAGCAGATTTGAGGTATCTTTCAACGGAACTTTATGCGTTTATTTTAAGTCAGGGGAAAAAGAATATGTTTCTCGACACTATGTTCAAGGAATTAAGAAAGCATTTCAATGGAGAAGGAAGGGATTATGATGAAAACACTTTTGTTTCGTAGTTTTGTAGGGATTTGTTTTGGAGCACTCGTGATGGTATTGACGTGTTTTGGAGTAATAGGTTTTGGTGATGTGACCTCATTAGACAGTGGGATTTTCGTGAAAAATGCGATAGGCTGCCTATTATGTGGCTGGTTTTTCAGCACAGCAACTATATTATTTGAAATAGAGAAATGGAGTTTATTATCTCAGACTATTCTACATTTTTTGACTGTTAGCATATTATACTTTCTTCTTTCTTTCTTTGTTGGATGGATTCCATTTAGTTTAAAAGGGTTAGTAACAGGAATTGGTATTTTCCTACCATTCTATGCGATCATCTGGATTATTTTCTATCTCTATTTCCGCTACCAAGTGAAAATTTTGAATGATGGGTTAGATAAGAGAGGTAATTGAGAGAGGATGGACAGTAATTTTTTAAGGTAAGAGAGATAAGTAGTTTCAGTAATAATGTTTTTACCTGATTGAGTTGCTTTTTTAGTAGCTCTTTGTTTATTGGCTCCTGCCTATGTGCTGCTGGCTTCTGATGATTCTTCTTACATATCAGGACAAATACTTTTTGTAAATGGTGGATCAATCGCTACCTTTTTATGATGAAATGAATGTTTTCAGCAACTTTTTAATCGAACTTTATTTTAAGCCAACAGTAGTGTATTCGAACTGTGCAATAAAGAATTTTATGGATAAAACCTAACTTCTTGTAAAAAATAAGATAATAATCTACAAGGAGACTTAATAATGAAAAAAATAGCCATACTCTTTCTTATCTTTTTCATTTCGTCTAGTAGTGCTACTGAAGCAAAAAACACAATTGAAACAATTCCTCAAAACAAGCCACCTTCCATTATGGAATTAGCTTTTCTAAGATATCTTGGTGGAACCATTCTTGAAGTTATGGAAAAACACGGCGATAGTCAATTATTCACATTTAATAGAATTGAAAAAATTTCAAGAGATATTCAAAATGATACATATGATGTGTCATTACATGTAATGGGATATGAGGGACCCATCAACCCACCTTTTAAGTTAATTCAAATGACTATTCGTATACCAGGAGAAAAATATACTAAATATAGTGTGATTTCATACAAACATCGGTATATTAATGACAAAGAATTGAATGAGCTAACTAAATATGTTACTGATTAAATTAGATTTCATAATTTCGCAGTTTGTGTCCACTCTACAATAAGTCTTAATGAACGGGTGCGTTAGCTTCTTTAAGGCAGCTTTTTCTTTATGCCTCTATCGGGGCAGATTAGTTGAAGAAGGATTGATAACTTTTTTCTAATTAGGAAAGATTAGAAAAGATGTGTGTGTTTATATAAAAAAACTTATTGTACTGATTTTGATTATATCTCTATTTACTTTAGATTCAGTTGGAGTGTATGCACTCAAAGAATGCCCAGAGTTAAATGAGTTAGAAGAAATATCAATAAGGGATAAAAAAGAAGTAGTTAAAGCATTAAAAATATTAATTCCTAAAACTTACGAAGTAGGAGATTATCCTGTAATTCGTTCGAATCAATTACTAAAGGATGTCTCCCGAAGAAGCGTTTAATTATGTTCCAAATGTCATTGAGGTGTTACTTACAGGCTTCCATTTCCCTACTATTATGTCTAGAGCGACTTCGATAATACCACTAACTTCATTTTCATTGAGCTTATCGGTTATAATGAAGTTGGAAGTCTTCGTTTGCGATTATGTGGAGACCCGAATTTTATATTATTTGAGGTAGTATACCTTACTTATCAAAGGAGTTTATTCATCATGAATGTGCTACAAAAAACACAAAAAATAGTTCGCTATCAGAATCAACAGGGCAAAATACATTACGGTATTGTTGAGGATGAGATGATATTACAACTGTCTAGCAGTTTTGCTGAACTTGTCAACAAGGAAATAAAGTATGACGGGGTAGAGCTGAAATATAGTGACGTTAAAATTTTGGAACCTGTAAAACCTTCTAAAGTGGTTAATTTCGGCTGGACCTATGCAGGTCATGCGAAGGAAACAGGGGGAGAGGCAAACCTTGTAGAACCATTTCTATTTTTAAAGCCATTATCTGCGCTTATTCCAGACAAGGAGAAAATTATCCTTCCTCCAAATGATCTATCCAACCAAGTAGAACTTGAAGGGGAAGTAGCCTTGGTGATTGGGAAGCGCGGAAAAAACATTAAAGAAGAAGATGCGCTTGATTATGTGTTTGGTTGCACGATATTTAATGACGTCACAGCAAGAGATCTTACAAAAAAAGATCCACAGTTTACGCGGGGCAAAGGATTTGATACGTTCGGACCTTTGGGGCCGTGCATCGTTACCGGGGTAGATCCTACAAATTTGCGGATTGTGACCACTTTAAACGGCCGCGTTGTCCAAGACGGGAATACCAATGAAATGTCTCTAAGCATTCCGTATCTAATCAGCTGGCTTTCGCAGGTAATGACACTTGAGCCAGGTGACATTTTGGCCACGGGTTCACCATCTGGCAGCTGCCCGATCAAGTCAGGGGATGAGGTCGTTGTTGAAGTCGAGAATATCGGTCGGTTATGTAATGAGGTTCAGTAGGATTTGCCAGTATTCTTAATGCCAAATATGAAAATGTTCATAAATAGATGAGCCGACTTTTTAAAATGTTATAGGGGACATCGCAATAAAAAAAGAAGAGTTTCTTTGTTCTTGCATTCGCTTGTGGTGCTGCTAGAGAAACGGCAGTATTAAAAGAGCTTGGTGTCAATTTATTTGAGATAAATGATAAACCTGATGGTCAATGGCTAAATATAGTTGAGTATTGAATCATTTGAACTAACGAGTGCGTTTGATTAAGGAACACAAAAATGATCAATCTTTTTTATAAAAGAATAATCCAATTAAATAGTATAAGGGCATGTTTTGATTATCTTTTTTCAAAACATGCCCTTTCTATTTATTCATATTAAGATTTCTTGTATTAATTTGATCAAACTTTGTTTCAAAGCTACAGAAATATGGTATGAAAATTTTGTAGGTTTTTCACTTAAACTAAAGAAGCAGATACTTCAAAAAGGATTATTGAAAGCTTTATTGAATTTAAGAGTTGAGAGGGAGGGGGTTCGGAGTGCTTAATGTTGAGATTAGAAGGCCAAGAACTGAGAACATTAAAGAGTTAAATCATTTTTTTAGGGTAGTGATTACAGATACGTATACTAAAGAAGGTATCGGAGAAAAGTTGGATGATATAGAAGATGAAATCGAAGCTAAGAAAAAATACTTAGAAAGTGATCTTGAAAGCAATGGGGAAAAACGATATTTCTTGATTGCTTTAGATGATGATAAAATTATTGGTTCAATCGAATACGGTCCATCAAGCGAGCTGATATGCAATTGTACAAACAATGCTTTAGATAAGCTAATTGAAGTAGGTACAGTATTTGTTCATCCTGACTACCAGAGGAATGGGGTAGGTAATTTGCTATTGAAGACAATGTATCATACTTTGCAGCATAGGGGCATAGAAGAATTTTGTTTAGATAGTGGATATATTCGTGCACAAAAAATCTGGAAAAAGAAATTTGGAGATCCTGATTATTTGTTAAAGGATTATTGGGATGAAGGGTATGATCATATGGTTTGGAGAATCAAGGTCAAGGATTTATTAAAATAGGATATTTTGCACTCGTTCGTTGTATGCTTTTATATTATTAAAATTCACTTTTCACCACGTCATTTCCTTCTATAAATTCTTTATTCAATGCATAGTAATCTTTTACATCAACTATAATCCATCGTTTGAATTTTTCATTATAAGTTAAAGCTAACCAATATTCCTCAAATGTTTCTACTATTGGTTCACTGTCATTAAATCCATTGTATCTTTTTTGTTTATTATGAAATTCTACTGGAATTTCCACTCGATATTGTTCATTTTCTTTAGATAATTTAATATTCCCAAGATCGATTCGAGTCCCTAACGCTGTTCCTTTCCAATTTGTTTTTGCAAACTGAATGTTTTCCTCATAGTCTTTAACGATATTATCAGCAGCTGTATTGATAATGGCAGCCTATTCTTATAGAACTATCGGGGCAGGATAGTTCAAGAGTGCATATTGATTTGTTCAACAATTGGTTCATTTTATGGAATAACACTTATTGAGCTAACTGAGGGTTGAAGAAAGAATGTTATAATAAGTTTTATTATTTTACTGTTTTGCATTGGAGGTACTTAACTTGGAAATTAGAAAAGCAAGGAAAGAGGATATAAAGGGCATATCAAGAGTTTATGTTGATAGTTGGAGGACTAYTTATCGTGATCTAGTACCTGACGATTATCTGGACGAATTATCGTATGAAGATGCAGAAAAAAGATGGAATGATTTTTTATATAACGAAAATGAACCTTTTATATATGTTGCAATTAATGAAACAGGGAAAATTATAGGTTTTGCATCTGGTAAAAGTATAGATGAGAAGAATTACGATGGAGAACTATATTCGCTTTATCTCTTACAGGAATGTAGAGGATTTGGTGTTGGTAGGCGGCTTATTTCAGCTATTGCTAAACATTTTAAAGAAAAAGGTATTTATTCTATGATGGTTTGGGTAATGAAACAGAATAATTCTGGACTTGGATTTTATGAACGTATGGGAGGAAAAGAATACATTCATAGGACCAGTACGTTTGGAGGAACCATAGTAGAGGATATTGCTTATGGCTGGAAGGATATCTCAGAATTATGTATTGAGTAAGAGTAATAAAGATTTACACGCGTGTAACTTGTTTAATTAACGGGCGCGATTCTTGAATAAGATTCGCTTTTCTTAATGAACTAACGGGTGGCTTTACTTCATAACAGGGCGATAATTAAGCTATGTTAGATTTTCTTTTAGGCATTCTTTCCGCAGGATTCGGTGATAATTCTTTGGATACTCGAAAAATTGATCGAAATATAGAATTGCTGAAGAATCATATATGGTTTAAAGATATATACGAAGATGAAAAATATCATCGATTGTTTTTTGTAAATAGAAATGTTAGGCAGTATTTACAAAGTACAATGCGTGTAAAAAGAATTATAAAAAAGGAAAAATCTCAAAGAGTATTTCTTGTATTTTTAAATAAACAGTTAAAAAAATAAAATATCCTTAATGAACTAACAGGTGCGTTAGCTTAAGATCAGAGCTGTCTTTAAGGAAGCTTTTTCTTTTATGCAACTATCGGGGCAGAATAGTTCAATAGTTGAAAGTTAAGAGACAGAAGAATTAATTAGTTTAATAGGTATACTTATTTTATCATCTGAAACAAAGGAATGGAGATTTACATGAAAAAACAGCGTAACATTATTTTATACATTGGTACTTCAATTGATGGCTATATTGCAAATGATGATGGTACATTAGAGTGGTTAGAATCAACAGAAGTAGAAGGAGATTCTGGCTACAATTCACTCCTAGAAAGAATTGACACTGTTGTTATGGGAAAAGGAACTTATGATGTCATTCGTGGATTTGATATGAATTATCCTTATAGTGATTATAAAAATTATGTATTTTCTAAATCTGTTAGTGGATCAGATGAATATGCTTCATTTATTGATGAAGATGTCAAAACTTTCATTAAAAATATAAAACAAAAGCCTGGTAAAGATATATGGTTAATTGGTGGAGGAAACTTAGCTCGTGAATTTTTTAAAGGAAATTTAATTGATGAATTTCACCTAGCCATTGCACCTATTATTTTAGGGAAAGGAATCTCCCTTTATAACGGAGATGATATTACTCTAAAATACACATTAACCAAAGTAGAAAAATTAGGTCAACTTGCTATGCTTCATTATATAAAAAAATAATTTTCATCATCTTTCTCTTTTTTAGTAGGGGAAGATTTTTACCTTTTCAACTACATTTTTTACTGAAAACCGTTTGAAAATTAATAGATGTTTATATAACTAACGGGTGTGTTAGTTCACTAAAAATAATCAAACTATTTTATAAAAATCGTAAACTAAATCAATAGAAAAGAATCCATATTTATCATCTTTATTTCAAAGATACAGTTGATTCTTCTTTAATCAACAGATGCTTTAGCACAATAAGAGAAATAAAAAAAGTCAGTTTTGGAAAGGGCTTTTTTTGCTGGGATTTACTTAGCGTACAAAACTCTGAAACTTACCTCCTTCTATACATATTTTTCTATTTCATCCAATATAATTTACCCCTTTTGGAATTAAGTCTAGTCTTACGATGCCTTATAAATAACCAAATAAAAAGGCCTGGTAATCCGGGCCTCATTCATAATCCCATTCGTTGCGGGTTCCTGATGAATTCAGGTTTGATACGATTGCTTTAAAAAACTACCTTTTGGATCTATCTTTTATAGTTTTTGTTATTGCTAAAAAAACTATAAATCCAAAAATACCCACGACACCTAATATATTAATTATAGTAGACAATCCGATTCTTCCTTTCTGTTGATAATCTTATTCTTTATCTTGAATAACAACTCTAAAGGAACCAAAAGTTTGTTGACTCTCATAATTATCAGCACTTACTTCATAAGGAAATGGAAAGGCGATGAGTTGGAAATTTTTTTCGCTTTCAACTTCGGGTAGTTTAAAATCAAAAAGATGTCTAGTTTCTGGAGGAACAGTTGTATATAAGATTTCTATGTTATCTATGACTGCAACTTGTTCCCAATCTTTTAAAGCTATGATTGCATATCTGATCTCATCGTTCGTTTCATTTCCGGCAGAGAGCTTAAGCTTCTTGTCTTCTTTTTCAGTCATAATTGATTGCAACTTTTCCTGACTATTTGTGATAAATACATTTTCATTTAATCCATCTTTTACAATAGCATCAGGTTTTACTTCCTTTACTTTTTTTACATCTTCCCTGCTGTCAGCTTTATTGATGGAATACCGCATACTTAAAACTTGTTCTAAAATTCCTGCCTTAATTAGATCGAGCTCCTTCAATTTATATTCTGGCTTTTGCACGATTACAAAAGTCAATTCAATGGAGTCGGAACGAATGGGAACAGAAACTTTGAAGTTTATGGAGCTGTTAGGTTTCATTTCAAAGAAATATTTATTTACTTCCTGCTCCTTATTTTCAACTTTAAATTTTACTTGTTTATAATCTTCAAAAACAAGTAAAGCATACTTTCTGTCCTCATCAATGTCGTGGTCTACTGAAGCAACAACTGACACTTCATTCTCTTTACTATTAAGTGTACTTCCTTCATCTATATGTTTACCTTTCAAATTTTTCAAACCATACCCAACCGAACCATACTCATCCGCATTCGTTACTTCACGTTCTTTTTCAATATCAACAATGTTAGAAGTGCTTAATTCTTTAGTTGGAGATGAAGAAAAAAACCAGTAAAAAACTCCAAGCAATACCAAAACAGATAACGCAGTTATGTAGTATTTTTTCATAAACCAATCTTCTCCTAATTAAAAGAGATATGCAATGAGCATATCTCTTCATTCTTTTCTATTACCAATATGCCTTTGTTTGACCATTAATAGTTTTATACTCTTTAAGTTTAAAAGTATGAGTCCCAATAGCGAAATCATTCAAGGAGTATGCTGTTCCGTTTATTGTTTTAACTCCAATATAGTCCGTCTTTGTAGAACTTGCCGAATTAGTTTTTATTAAAGATCCATCACCATTAAAGGTTTAGCTCGTGTGTAAATAA
Source organism: Peribacillus sp. P4_C12 (assembly GCF_056402095.1). Taxonomy (NCBI): domain Bacteria; kingdom Bacillati; phylum Bacillota; class Bacilli; order Caryophanales; family Bacillaceae; genus Peribacillus; species Peribacillus sp. P4_C12. Next base: position 11,121 of record NZ_JBFUIB010000018.1, on the reverse strand, counting down.
AATCCTGTTTTTTGTCAGAGGATGATTTAGCGACTGCATAGGTACTCTTCAAAGGTGGGTTGTATGTATCTAACCTCCCGTGAACTTTATTCTTTGCTAGGATGGAACTACCTGTACCATCTGGTTCTTGAGTAAATATTTTTGCTTCTGAATTTACCAGACCTTCAGTTTCTTAAGGGGCAGGTAAGTTCAAGAAGTGTAGTGTATTCGAACTGTTCATTAAACCAAAATTCCTGCTGCAAATCTTCATAATGACAACATCAAATTAATAAAATTGTTTTTAAAGATTTATTAAAAATAGCCATAATTAAACAACAAAGTATCAACTAAAAGGGGCTGGTAAATTGTTCAATCTATTCTTAGAGTTTTTTGATACTTTGGTTTCTATAACAGACCTACTTATTTCTTATATTCGGGATAAAAATAAKAAATAAACCAGATAGTAAAATTACTCTTTTTACGTCACAATATGTGTCAACTCTACAATAAGCCTTATAGAACTTACAGATGCTTTACTTCAATAAGGAAGGCTGCTGAGGCARCCTTTTTCTTATGGCACTAACGGGGCAGATTAGTTGTACAAGGAATAAGACTTCATAATATTGAATTCTATTGTAGATGATGAAAGGGGAATTAAATGTACTATAAGGTCATAATAAACATGCCAATATCTAATCATGAAGTACCAGAATTAAGGGAACTGATTGGTTGAGGAAGACGAGACAAAGACTTCCCAACCTTATTCAAACGTTGTAACTTTTGGGCTGGAGTAAGAAACGAAAATAATAAACTTATAGCATTTGGTTATGTTGCTGGCATGGGATTAGAACATGGTTATATGGAAGACATAATTGTTCATCCTGATTATCTAAAAATGGGAATTGGTGTGGAGTTAGTAAGAGAATTATTAAGCGAATCTGAACGGTATGGTTTAGAAATTGTTACCTTAACGTATGATCCCAAACATAAAAACTTTTATGAAACTTGTGGCTTTACTCCCTGTTCAGGTGGGTTATGGAAAAAACAGTAATGAACTAACAGGTGCTTTACTTCATTATCAGGAGCTGATCAGCAGCTCCTCTTATTATGGAAATTATTGCAATGAATGAAAAAGAGATTTGAGCACAAAAAGACCTCTTGATATGATGAAAGTGTCCGAAGCTCGCAAGCGAAAAGGACACTTTCATCATAAACATGAGGCCAATCATGAATTATTACCAAAACAAGTAAATCGGTCAAATTTTTAAAAAACGGTACAATTAATGGGTCGTCCCGCCTACTGTATGAATATCCGATTCATATTTAGCAGCTGTGACAGCAGCTATTTTTATGCCCTTAACAATTGTCTCAAGGCTTAAGCTAGGCGCTTCTTTATTAATGGTTTGCTCCGGAATGAAAGGAATATGGATAAATCCACCCCGGATGCTTGATGAGGTTCGGGTGATATAGTTCATTAATCCATAGAAGATATGGTTGCATACAAATGTTCCGGCGGTATGGGATACCGATGCAGGAATGTTGCTTTCCTTCATGTTTTCGACAATTCTTTTGATGGGGATCGTAGACCAATAGGCTACTGGCCCTTTGTCTGCAATAGGCTCATCAATAGGCTGGTTTCCCTGATTGTCTGGGATTCTAGCATCATCTATATTGATTGCCACCCGTTCAGGGGTGATGTGAAGCCGACCCCCGGCTTGTCCTACACAGATAACGATGTCAGGATTATGCTGCTGGATAAGCTGCTCCATTACTGCAACTGATTTCCCGAATACAGTTGGGATTTGTTCAGCAACTAGAGTCACATCATCAATAACTTCTCCATGTAACTGTTTTACTGCTTCCCAGGAAGGGTTTACTCTTTCTCCGCCAAAGGGCTCAAACCCGGTTAATAACACTTTTTGCTCCATGAAGATCCCTCCTATACGCCTAATGAAACAAGTAAGTACATAAGTACGATATTGAAAGCTAATACTGCCAAAGCTGTTGGAACTTGAACTTTTATGACATGGTTTTTATCTTTCAAGTCCAGCAAGGCTGCCGGCACAATATTAAAGTTGGCAGCCATTGGCGTCATTAATGTTCCACAATAACCCGCAAACATAGATATGGCAGCTATATGATTTGGATTAGCGTCAAATTGGTTAATCAGAAAAGGAATGGCGATACCTGCAGCCATAACTGGGAAGGCAGCAAAGGCGTTCCCCATGATCATAGTGAATATAGCCATGCCGAGACAGAAAATGACCACAACCCAAAATAGCGAACCTTCGGGAATGATTGCTGTCACAGCTTTGGAAACGACTGTACCAACCCCTGCATTTGTGTAAATGGTTCCCAATGTTGCAAGTAGCTGTGGCAGCAATACAGCCCAACCAATAGATTCAAGCAGGCGACGTGATTCTTTCACAGCTCCTGCAGGTGTTCCGCGTGTCATCACCATCGCAAAAATAATGGCAGTCAAACACGCCAGACCTAAAGCAACCATCGTTACATTAGATGGATCCAGCAAAGCCTTTCCGCCAATTTTAACACCGTCTAGCAGCTTAGAACCAGCTAAGGTTAAAATAGGAATCAAGATGGCGGGTAGGAAAAGCCTGCCGCCAAGCCGTTTTCTTCGCTCTTCCTTTACAGTAATGCTTTCTTCAACATGTTCGCTTTTCTTTAACCCGCCACCTGCAATGATTAAAACCATAATAATAACCATAAGCCCAATGTAAAATGGCGGAATAATTTTGCCGAACATTAATGTAATTGAATAAATCAAGTAAAAGCTTCCTGTAGTCAACCGGCGGCTGTTCGTCCGATCAGTGAAAATATATAGGGAGCAGCCTAGAACAATGATGCCCATCAATACATAAATCATTTCAACTGAGAATATCATAATAGATGCTCACTTTCTCTTTGGAGTATTTTTCATTATTGGTCACGACTGCCCAAACGTTTATCCAGCTTTTTATCAAACATACGGAGGCGAATGGCGTGTACGATAAAAGCAAAGATGGCAGTAGGAATTCCCCATAATGCCATTGATATTGGGTCAGCAGGGATATTGTTCTGTTCAAAAAATCCGTTCATCAATAGAATTGCACCAACCGCCACGAAAATATCTTCTCCGAAAAACAAGCCGATATTATCAGTTGCGGCAGCATGTGCACGGATTTCCTGCTGCTCTTTCTCAGGCAGCTTACCATATTTTGATAGAGCAGCCCCTTCTGCCATTGGAGCAATCAGCGGGCGTACAGTCTGCGGATGACCACCAAGGCTGTTTAAACCAAGAGCAGCTCCGACTTCCCTGATCAATAAATACATGGTCAATACCCGGCCAACAGTGATGGCTTTGATTTTTGATACAACCTTTGAAGCTTGTTGCTGGAGACCATTTTTTTCAAGCAGCCCAATAACGGGAAGCGTGACTATGAGAATAGACATGTACCTGTTAGTTGTAAATGCTTCGCCAAATTGCGTAATAATACTGGTAATGGGAATACCGGCAATCATCCCCGTTACGAGTGCTGAAACCGTTACCACAACTGCTGAATTGAATCTAAGTACGAATCCAATCATGATTAAAAGAACACCAATTAGAACCATATATATCCCCTTTCTTATTATTAAAACTATTCTGCAAAAATATAAACTACATGTTATTGTACATTAAAGTAAGAATTTTTGAAATAAATTTTTTATTAATCCACGTGACTAATTATGTGAAAATCAAAGTCTTTTATAATGAAAGAATAGAAAAAATGCATCAAAAATACTTATTTACAACAGTAGTAAAACTAAAAATGGGACACGCCTATTTCTGTGGAAGAAGCATTAAAGAGATTCAAGAATAATATCACCAGAAATAGGATTGTTATATAGTCTATTTAACTAACGGGTGCGAAGATCTAAGCTGACTTTAAGTTAGCTTTTTCTTTATTCATCTATCGAGCGCAGTTTAGTTGAAGAAGGATTATTGATTCTAGCTGCCGAATAGTTTAAATTAACCGATCCAGCTCCAGATGCGGTGCAAAGGGTCATCTTAGCCACAAAATGACTAAGGTAAAAAAAATAGTTGAAATGAAAGAAGTGAAGGTTTTGATTAAATATAAATGCCTCCATCATGTAAGTCTTACTGTGACAGATTTGGAAAGAGCAAAAGAATTCTATGGTAAAACTTTATGTTTAAAAGAAATACAGCGTCCTAATTTTGATTTTCCAGGTGCCTGGTATGAAATAGAGGGACATCAACTTCACTTGATAGTCGATCCCTCTTCACAGACAATTCGTAAGGATAAAAGTTTATCCAGCAGAGAAGGTCACTTTGCCCTTAGAGTAGAGAACCACTATGACACTCTTAAATGGTTAAAACAGAATAAAGTTGAAATACTTGAAAAACCATATGGAAAAAGTGGATTTGCACAAATTTTTTGTGCCGACCCAGATGGTAATTTGATTGAACTAAATGTTAATCAAAAAGATCTATAAGTAGGCAAAGATAAAGGCTGCCATTACTGGCTCTTTTCTTATTGAAGTAACGGGGCAGATTAGTTGAAGAAGGGTAAAGACATGATGTCTAATATACAGTACCTACGTTCAGGGTTAAGAGTAAGATGCGAACAAGGTGTTAATTCAAGAGTAAGACAAGCCTGTTTGAATTTTGCTATTTGGTTACGAATAAATAAGAAATTTCCAATAAGGTGTGTTGTGTACATTAAGAAAGATTATCAAATTAAAACTTTAGATACTAAAGAGATGGTAAGTGCGACGTTTTTTGCTCCTTACGATAAGGATGTGGAGCCATACATTAGAGTTGCAACAGGGGATTATGAAGAATTAGTATCTGAACGAGGAGAAGAGGATGCTGTCTTGGCTATTTTAAATAGTATGGCTCACGAAATTATTCATTATCAACAATGGATTGAGGATAGAGATTTTGATGAAGATGAGGGGGAAAACACAAGTACAATATTGGTAGTTAATTATTATGATTGGACAGAGTGGAATTTCAAATTTCATTATTCAACAAATGGGTGATTTACTTCATTAATGGAGGTTGCTGCGGCAACCTTTTTCTTACTTTAAAAGGGGAAATCCTATTGGAAAATTCAATCATTGGTGGTGAGATTCTCATTGAAAAATATCCAAAAGATGTATGAGCATTTAAATTGGGCTAATCAACGTATTCTTGAAACATTGCAAAGTATTGAAGATAAAAATCAAGAGGTGAGCCGTTTGTTTTCCCATATCCTACTTGCAGAAAAAGTATGGATGACTAGATTACGAGGATTGGACAGTTCACGACTGCCCATCTGGTCAGAGGTCGATATAGAAGTCTGTGCAGAGCTTGTTATGCAAAATAAAGAGAGTTTAACAATGTTTCTTACTAATTTATCAAATACTGACCTGGATAAATTAATATCCTACACAAATAGTAAAGGAAAAGAGTTTAAGAATTCTGTACGGGATATTTTAACTCATGTAGCATTGCATGGTCATTATCATCGAGGACAGATTAACTCACGACTTCGAGCAGATGGTTTTGAACCAGTTAATATTGACTTTATTACATTTGTGAGATAGATGTATTCGGGGTAGCCTTGTTCAATACTAGTTTATGATATGCGACTATATTCCACTAACAGGTGCGACTCATTAGATGAGATTCTTCATGTTGCTGAACAGAGAATGTTTGACGTAAAAATCAGGACGGAAATTTCCACTGCACGCCAGTCATCTAATGGAATGTGAGTATAATAGAAATTTACCTTTCAACTAGCTGTTACATTTAAGATTAATAATTTCTAATATTTTCTGCTGGTGAAGTAGTGCTGTCGTATGACCATTGCTGTGCAAACAGGAGGCTTTATTTTTGTTGAAGTAACAGGTGCTTTACTTCAATAAGGAAGGTTACTGAGGCAATCTTTTTCTTAAGGCACTAACGGGGCAGTTTAGTTCATTAAGACATTCATTTATAAATCTTAATTTGGATATAATTGAATAAAAATAAATGTTATTTGGAGCATAAAATGTTTAAGAAAATTAAAGCGTGGACAAGGAATTTGAAGAAACAAGTTTTTATACTTTACTTTGCTTATAAAGATAATAGAGTATCCTGGTATGCAAAGTTATTTGCTACCTGTGTAGTAGCTTATGCATTCAGTCCAATTGACTTAATACCTGACTTTATACCGATTCTTGGCTATATAGACGATGTAATTATCGTTCCATTAGGTATAATGCTTGCATTAAAGATGATACCAGATAGTGTACTAACCGATTGTGAAGAAAAGGCAGAAGAGTTGATGAAAAAAGGTAAACCTAAGAATTGGATATTCGGCTCAATAATAATATTAGTTTGGGGTTTAATTTTATTATGGGTATTATTACAATTTATAATTTAATGAACTAACAGGCGCGTTAGCTGAAGATCGGAACTGTCTTTAAGGCAGCTTTTTCTTTATTTAACTATCGGGGCAGGATAGTGGAAGAAGAGATCAAATTTATTTTTATTTTTAGGAGGAGTTAAGCAATGAGGGCACCTTATCAAGTTTTAATATTTCCTTATATTATCACTGACAACGCTATTCAATATGCCATTTTTAACAGAAGTGATTATGGATATTGGCAGGGATTAGCTGGTGGTGGGGAAGATGGTGAGACTCCTATCGAATCAGCAAAACGAGAAGCATTTGGACGTTTATGTAATAAAAGAATTTTCTTTTGGTGTTAAAGTACCTATAAAAGATATTTCATTATCAAAAGAACACCTCAATTACAAATGGTTATGTTTTGAAGAGGCAGTAGCACTTTTGAAATGGGATAGTAATAAAACTGCATTATGGGAATTAAACAAAAGGATATTAAATATTAAAAAACATATTACTCCAAGTGAAAGTTTGTAAAAGAAAGTACTTAAACTAACGGGCGCGTTAGCGCCATAAGAAGGCCGCCAATTGGCGGCCTTTTATAAGTGAAATTCTTAGACTTCAACTTTCAAATTCAAGTAAAAAGTATCCTTCTTTAATTAATCTATCAGGTAAATTAATGAAAAGATTACAAAAATAAGTATATTAATAAATTAGAGTTTTTATTATGTTATAATAAGCCAGGAAAAAAATAGGTAAATGGCATTGAACAGGCAGGAAGGGAAATGCAAAGGGAACAAAATCGCCAGCAGCAGAAAATAAGAGGCAAGAATAATGCAAAAAGTTGTCAACATGTATGGGAAATGGATAGGTAACTTCTTACAGACGAATTTGGTAGCCTTTAAGGCAAGATGTAGCCTTAAAGGCTACTGGTTTTTATATCTGGGGATATGCTCAACGCTTGGGGGAGTTTGAAAAAGTCAAAAGGATTGTTATTAGTTTATATCTGTTACTGGTATTAATGGTATACCTTAAAATACTTTTGGTGAAATAATATTTAAATGAGGCTATGTTACTACCAAAATTTAATCACTGAACAAATAAAAAGAAAAACATTTTTAGTATAATGAAGTAAAATTATAACATAAGAAAATATTTACAAGGGGAAAAAATGAAAAATTCAAAGTTGGATTACAACCTAATTACACTTTTACTTTTGCTATTTATAACTAGTTGTATAGCTATATATACTGCTCAAGAATTTGGTCAATACGAAGGGAATTTTTTATTTAGACAAGTATCTTGGTATTTTATAGGTTTCGGTATGATTTTAGGAGTTATGTATTTAGATTCTGAACAAATATTTCGCTTGAATTGGTTTATTTACTCGCTCAGTTTATTTCTATTGATTGCATTAATTTTGTCACCTGAGTCAATAGCACGAGAAATAAATGGTGCCAAAAGTTGGTTTCAAATTCCTGGGATTGGGTCTATACAGCCAGCTGAATTTACTAAAATATCTTTAATAATTTGTTTAAGTTACTTAATACAAAAACATCATAATAAATATGTAGACAAAACTTTGAAAACAGATTTTATTCTATTAATTAAGATGGGGGCCGCAACACTTCTTCCTATACTTTTAATTATGAAACAACCAGATTTAGGAACATCTTTAGTATTAATGTGTATTTTTATAGGGATATTATTTGTTTCAGGAATATCATGGAGAATAATTGGTGTTATTTTTATTATTTGCGTATTAATTGCCAGTGGAATTTTTTACTTAGTTTTTCTTAACCCTGAACTTCTTCAATTAATGGGAATAAAAACATTTCAATTAGGAAGGATTTATGCTTGGATTGACCCAGAGTCTTATCAATCAGGAGAAGGATATAACCTAACCAAAGCCTTACTTGCAATAGGATCAGGTGCATTTTATGGTTATAGAGGAGACGGTGTATACGTTCCTGAAGCACATACAGATTTTATATTTAGCGTTATTGCTTCTAAATTTGGTTTCTTAGGATCTAGTATTTTAATAACAATTTATTTTCTCCTTATTTCGAGCATGGTGAAGTTAGCCATAGATGTCAAAAATAGTTTTGAATCTTACCTATGTGCAGGTGCGGTTTCTATGATTTTTTTCCATATTTTTGAGAATGTTGGAATGAATATAGGTTTACTGCCTATAACAGGGATACCTTTACCTTTTATAAGCTACGGAGGCAGCTCATTAATGGGCAATATGTTAGCAATGGGCTTAATCTTTTCAATAAGCTATCGAAAAAGAGCATATATGTTTGACTAAGGTGGCTAAGTATTCCAGGATTAATTCAATTTTCTCTTTTCGTAATATTAGGTTTGTTTTTACTAAGAAAACTAGTGCAATTTATTAGACGGTAAAACCCGTCTTTTTTTTATGTCACAGTATGTGTCAACTCAACAATAAGTCTTATGCAACTAACAGGATTAGTTGAAGAGTGCTGTTGGATCTTTATTCAACAATTGGGCCATTTTGTTGAATTATTAAAGTTCTAATATTTTACTGTGGTAAATAAGTTAAATAGGCCGTGAATATACTGTGGATATGTTAAGACTTTAATTAGGATAGGAGTGAATAAGCAATTATGAAACAAAGGATGCGCGTTCTTATTTCTGGTGCGAGCATTGCCGGTCCGGCACTTGCTTACTGGCTTCACCGCCACGGATTCGACGTGACTGTAATAGAACGTGCACCAGCATTGCGCACGGGTGGGTACGGGGTTGATATCCGTGGTGCAGCCATTACGGTGCTTGAGGGGATGGGTATACTCGATCAAGTTCGTGCAGCTGACACGAACATGACTGGTGTTTACTTCGTGAATAGCAAAGGCAAGATCGAAGGTCAAATAAGCGAAGCGAGTATGGGGAACCATCAAGGTCTGGACATCGAAATCATACGTGACGATCTTTGTCACATTTTGTACGATTTAACTAAGGATACGGTCGAATACATTTGGGGCGATTCGATTACCGCAATACATGAGACTGAAGCTGGTGCAGAAGTTCAATTTATGTATTGCAAGCCGCAGACTTTCGATCTGGTAATCGGAGCGGACGGTCTCCATTCTAATGTGCGCACCTTGACTTTTGGCGACGAAGCACAGTTTAAACGTACGCTTGGCTGTTATATCTCAATTTTCACCCTTGAGAATTACCTCAACCTCGACCACCGCCAGCTGTTTTATACGATACCAGGCAAAACTGTAGGTATGTATAGCGCCCGTAACAATACCGAAGCAAGGGGGATGTTCTTGTTCCAATCAGAGGCATTGAAATACGACCGCTATGATACAGAAGCTCAAAAGAAACTTGTAGAAAATGCCTTCGTAGGCCATACGGGCTGGGAAACCTCGAATCTACTCAAAACCATGAAAGATGCGACAGACTTTTATTTTGACGAGATTTGCCAGATTCATATGCCGACATGGTCAAAAGGTCGGGTTACATTGTTAGGCGATGCGGCGTATGGCCCATCACCCCTATCGGGTCAAGGGTCTAGCCTGGCGCTTGTCGGAGCTTTTGTATTAGCTGGTGAACTCAAAGCTGCAGATTGCGATTTCACCCGTGCCTTTGTTGCCTACGAACAAAAAATGAGAAAGTTTGTTGAGAAAAATCAAAAAATAGGACTAATGGCTGCCGGGAGTATGATTGAAAAATCAAACTTCAAAATCTTTCTACGCAATTTAATGTTTCGCGTACCCATCCTTATGGTTGTATCGTTTAAGACGATTTCGAAAATGATAGCGAAAGCTGCCAACGGGATTGAACTGAAAGATTATTGATATGTGATATTTTATTTTTTATTTCTTTGATATTTTTTGTGATTAAAAGTGGAAAAAGCTATAAGCATAATTGAAATACTACTATTCTTGTTAAACTAACGGGTGCTTTACTTCAATAAGGGAGTTGCTTCGGCAGCTCTTTTTTGTATGGAACTAAAGGGGCAGTATAGTTCTATAAGAAAAAGATGAATAAGTTACGATTTTTCCATAAAATTGAAACTAAACCAAACTAATTACGTCATTAATATTAATCCTAAATTTGAAAGGAGTAATAATGAAAATACACTATTTTGTTGTTTTAGTTTTATCCCTGGTTTTATTGTTAGGGTGTTCTTCGAAGCAAAACAATGACAATGTTGCGAAAGCAGAGGTACAAGATGTCCTAAAGGAACAAAGTATTAAACCAAATTCTAGTTCTGAAATTATTTCATCTAACAACAATTCAAAACAAACACCAACATTCAAAATACATGAAAAAGTAAAAGATGTAATAATGGTATATGAAATAAGGGGGGGGAATCGAAAATTTGGTTTTTTCGATAAACCTTTGATAATGGATAAAGAAATTAAGTTGGAATGGCTTTTTTGGACAATTGATGACAAGCTTCCTTTAGGTGAGTTAGAGCTAAAAGCCGTTCAAGATGAAAGTGGAAAGAGTATAACAGCAAAAGGAGAGATAGTTAAGAAAGAGACACCTATAAAAGAAATGCCTAAAGATTATACCCCAAAGCCAGTTAGTATTAATAAAAGTATAGAAGAAGATATAAAAATTAATTTTAAATTCCCTGTATCTATAGCATCCACTTCAATTAAATTCAGCGAATCTGGTATTTGGAAATTGCAACTATTTTTAAATGATGAATCTATAGGAAATATGAACGTTTATGTAACTAAAAAAAAGGAACCAAATATATATTATCTTGACAATTGAGGGTGATATC